>NZ_JAHXPU010000036.1:251068-523759 GCF_047308185.1 Pantoea sp. B65 | reverse complement strand
CCGGAGTATCTGATGGTTTTGTAGTTCGCCTCCGTCTGGCTGCGCGCCGTCCATACCGCGGTGCCGCCATAGGGGTAGTACTCCTCCTGACTGATCAGCTTACCGTCGCCATCCAGCTCCAGTTCGCTGCTGCCCGGCAGGTTATCGTAGCTGTAGCGCAGCGGGTTATTGCTGATATCCGCCGGTTTACCGCTTTCCCAGTGCAATACCCGCACCATGGCACGACCGGCTGCGCCGATGGCGATCGCCTGCAGGCTCTCCTGGCCGCTGCTGCGCAGCTCCAGCCCCGGCAGATAGAGCACCCGCTGCGTCTGTGTGCTGTTGCCGGTTTTCTGCACGCTGATTTTTAGCAGGCGCTGGCTGTCGGCAGCGTAACGGTAGCTTTCAGCGTCGGAGGCCTGACCTTCCCGGGTGACCGGGGTAACCTTCAGCAGCTCCCCCCGTGCGGTCCAGCTCAGGTTCTGCCCCGGTTGCAGCTGCAGCTGCTGTCCGCCGGGGTTAAACAGCGCATCCACTTGCTGCGGGTCTTCCGTCAGGCTGCTGAGTACTGCGCGGTTGCTGCGGTCTGATACGGTGATATTGGTGGTATGGTTATTGCCGCTGGCGGCGTGGCGTATCTGCGTCAGATTGCCGCCGCGGTCATAGCGGTAGCTGCGGGTCCAGACGGTAAAACTTTTATCGTCGGCGGCCAGGGGAACCACCGGCGAAGGCAGGGTGATCCGCTGTTGTGCTGTCGCCGCCAGTTCGCGGCCGGTGGCGGACACCAGCTGATACAGCGTGTCATAGGTGTAAGTGTTTTCCGGCACCACTTTCTGATTCCGCCAGAACTGTGTGGTCTCGGCATCGTTAGTGATATGCAGCACATTGCCCACCGGATCATACTGATAGCGCAGATCCTGCAATATCTTCGCGCCGGCGGGATGGCCGGCAGGGCGCTGCGTGGTGATCCCGGTCAGGCGCCGGGTTTGCGCTTCATAATGGTAAGTGGTCACCACGCCATTGCCATGCTCTTCGCGCAGCTTCTGTCCGGCGGCGGAGTAGCGGATGGATTTAACGATTAGCTGTTCGGCGGCGCCTTTCAGCGTCAGCCAGCTGGCGGTTAACTGTCCGGCCATATCATACGCCAGCCGCTGGGTATTGCCCCGGGCATCGGTGCGGGTGAGGGTGGCGCCGCTGGCATCGCTGCCGCTCAGGCTGGTAAAGGTTTCTGCCGCTAATAAGTCTTTCCATGCGGATTCATCGTTGCCCTGCCAGTCGGCCTGGTTATTATCCGGCAGTAACTGGCGGGTAACAGAGAGTGGTGAGCCGCTGAGGGCAATACTGTTGATTTGCTCCAGTCCGGCGCAGTCGTAGTGACGGATATTCTGCCCTGCCAGATTAAGCTGTTTCTCTGCCGGAGTATTGCCAGCCCAGATAAAACGTTCAGTGATACGGCCGTTTTCGGTAATGCTGAGCAGACGGCCGGGCAGGGTGGCGGCCTGATACTCAAAGCCGCCGATCACACCGGTGGCGCTGAGGGTCCGTGCCGGACGACCGGCAATATCTTGCAGGGCCACGGACGTGCCTGCATCGACACTCGCGCTACGCAGTACCTCACCGCGTAATGCGGTCAGATAAACAAAATTGGCCTTTACGCTCCGCTCCGTCTGCTGCAAAGCATATAGCCGTGGATCGATGCTTTGCCGTAACAAACCACGGGCATCGTACTGATGGCGGGTGATGCGTTCCTCAGTGACCGTTGGTGTATCAGGATGACGAAAATACAAAAGTTCACGCACACTGATACCGCGGTTGTCGAGGACAATAACCGACGGCGTATCACGATAAAATAAGTTGTTACTGTTGTGCATAAAGCAATTCCTATCAGACCCTGATCATAAAGCTGATTTATCACATGGTATAATGAAGAGGCATTGAAAGGCTGTGAGCTCTTGGACGCCCTACCTTTAGCCACTTACCACTGGCATCCAACCCCTCCGTTGTCCCTGCTATCAGAAGGTGCACTGGATTTTGCAGCCTGGTGTCTCTGAGCGTGCTCTGCGGGATAAACTTAGGATCTCTCCGGCGGAACATTGAGAAAGGAAGTGCGGCGTTGGGGTCTCTATGTAAGCCAATATCCTTTAACAATGTGGGCCCGGAAAGTACCATTGTCGCGCGGCGGCGGTTTAAGTTTACTTTTAAGTCCTCAACCGTTCTTTTTTCTTCCCAGCTTGCCATTGGGAACACTCTGTCAAAACGATCATATTGTTCAATAATTTGGTTAATATACTCGGCTGATGGCGTCGAATTTTTTTCTGAAGCGAGTACCGCATTACTGGTTAATACAGCTTTCCCTCCCTCTTCGGGTACTCTGGCATAAAGAAATGCACTGCGGTTGGGATCATTAAATTTAAGCGATAGCAGAAAAAGTGACATCGCACCTACTACGTCGACATCCATATACACACCACCTTCTTCATGCATTATTGCGGCGCGAGTAAAATCACTGGCAGAAGCATAGTTATGAAAAGGTCCACTTATTTCACGGCCATAGAGACCTGCCAGGCGATAGCCCTGTTTATGATGCAATCTCAAGCTCTCATAGAGCTCCTGCGTATTCCTGATATTTATTTTATGGCCCACCTTACGTGCCAGGTATCTGCCAATCGATGATTCTTCTGATTTTATCAACTTCAATATTGTATGGCTGATGAGTTTAGGGTTTGAGGTCCAGACAGTGGACTCCCATTCTTCATTGAAGAATTGTGTGGTGAGGATATTGATCATCGCCTCCTGCGGAATTTCTTTCCCTTCCCAGGCGTAATGAACTTTTAGCGGTATTGCTTCCTGCGCCCTGTAGTCAATATAAGCAAGGGGATTATTCCTGACCATAGTGTACAAATTCAGCCCGTCCACCGTCCCTGATGGATCCGCAGAGAGCCAGCGACCCAGCCACGGCTGATAATAACGATGACCATAATAATACAGCCCTGTCGCGTCCCGCTCCTTACCGGAATAGCGTATCACTTTATAATCAGCCTCGGTTTGGTTGCGCGCCGTCCAGACCGCGGTGCCGCCATAGGGATAATACTCTTCCTGACCGATCAGCTTTCCGTCGCCATCCAGCTCCAGTTCACTGCTGCCGGTCAGATTATCGTAGCTGTAACGCAGCTGATTGTTACTGATGGCATCCGGCTGGCCCTGCTGCCAGTGCAGCACCCGCACCTGGGCGCGCCCGGCTTCGCCGATGGCGATCACCTGCAGGCTCTCCTGGCTGCTGCTGCGCAGCTCCAGCCCCGGCAGATAGAGCACCCGCTGTGTCTGCGTGCTGTTGCCGGTTTTCTGCACGCTGGTTTTTAGCAGGCGCTGACTGCTGGCATCGTAACGGTAGCTTTCATGGTCGGAGGCCTGACCTTCACGGATAACCGGGGTCACTTTCAGCAACTCCCCACGTGCGCTCCAGCTCAGGTTCTGCCCCGGTTGCAGCTGCGTCTGCTGTCCGCCGGGGGTAAACAGCGCATCCACTTTCTGCGGGTCTTCCGTCAGGCTGCTAAGTACCCCACGGTTGCTGCGATTCGAGACGGTGATAGTGGTGGTATAGCGATTATTGCTGGCCGGGGCGCTATGGCGTATCTGCGTCAGGTTGCCGCCGCGATCGTAGCTGTAACGGCGGGTATAAGCGGTAAAGGCGCTGGCTTCAGCGGCAAGCGGAACCACAGCCGCTGGCGCGCTGGCGCGCTGCTGTGGGATAGCGGCCATTTCCCGTCCCGTTGCGGCAACCAGCTGGTAGAGACTGTCATAGGCGTAACTGTTTTCCGCGATTATCTGCTGGTTGCGCCAGAAATGGGTGGCTTCCGCCAGGTTGCGTACCTGCAATACATTGCCCAGCGCATCATACTGATAGCGCAGATCCTGCAATAGCGGATGCCCGGAACGTTCGGTGGCGATACCGCTCAGCCACAGTGTCTCTGGCTGATAACTGTAACGGGTCACCACGCCATTGCCATGCTCTTCGCGCAGCTTCTGCCCGGCGGCGGATCGGCTGATGGATTTGACAATCACCTGCTCGCTGCCGCCTTTTAGCGTCAGCCAGCTGCCTTGCAGCAGGCCCGCCACATCATACGCCAGTCGCTGGGTATTGCCTCTGGCATCGCTGCTGCTGAGGGTGGCGCCGGTGGCATCGCTGCTGTTCAGATGGCTAAAGGCTTCCGCGCTGAGCAGATCTTGCCACGCCGATTCATCGGCTCCCTGCCAGTCGGCGTCCGTATTATCCGCCAGGAGCTGTTGGGTCAGCGATAGCAGCCCGCCGCTCAGGGCAATACTATTGATCTGGTTAAGGCCGCCGGTGTCATAATGACGCACCCGCTGGCCGGCCAGATTCCGATCTTTTTCCGCCTGGCTGGCGCCGCCCCATACCTGACGATCGGTAATGCGATTATTTTCTGTGATGCTGAGCAGCCGACCGGGCAGCGGGGCGGCCTGATACTGAAAACGGCTCACCACCCCGCCGGCGCTGATAAAGCGCGCCGGACGGCCAGCAATATCATTCAGGCTGATAGTGACGCCCGCATCCGCGCTGACCGTACGCAATATTTCGCCGCCGAGGCTGGTCAGCCAGATAAAATTGGCATTAACCGTTGCATCGGCCTGCTGGAGCGCAAACAATCTGGCGTCAATACTGTGCGCCAGCTGGCCACGCAGCGTAAAGCGGTGGCGGGTAATACGTTCATCGGTCTGGGTCGGCGTCTCCGGGTGACGATGATATTGCAGCTCGCGCACACTCAGACCGCGGTTATCCAGCACGCTAACCGCAGGGGTCGCCCGGTAGAGAGTGTAATCAGGAGTGCTCATCAGTCAGTTTCCTGTCTTCTGGTTGCGGGCCTCTTCGACTTCTGCCGCGGTGTCATTTTCATCTTCATTAACCACAAACCATGGGGTATACAGGCTGCGCCGCAGCCAGCCTTTCGCTGTCTCCACCTTACAGACCCGTCCCACCGGGTCGTAATAAAAGGTGTCGGCATACAGGTCCTTACGCGCGCTGTCGTCACGCAGATATTTCCAGCTGTCGAGAAAATAAGGCTGGTAGGTGCGTACCGCCTGCCCCTTATTGTCATATTCTGTGCGTCCGCTTATCGCCCAGCGAAAACTGCTCTGCGCCACCTTTGGTGAGCCGTCGCTGTCTTCGACCAGGTTGCCATCGACCGCATACTGCCAGGCTTCGCCATTTTCATGCCGCACCGAGGTCTGCAATACGCGGCCGAAACCATCGCTAAATACCACCTGCTGGCGGATCTGCTGCTCAGCGTCATTGTCATAGCGATCGCTGGTGAGCGTCACCACATGGGGCGGAAGTTTCCAGGTGTCTTTGGTGACGGATTTGGCTGCCCAGCTGTCGGCGATATACAGAATGCACTGCGCCACCTTCATCGGCGGTTTTATCGCCAGTAAGCGGTCAACGGTATCCGGAACCGCCATGGTGGTGGCGCTGTAACCGGCGGCTTTGCCCTCTTCCGTGCCGCTGAAGCTGGTGCTGGTGACCCGGCCAAGCGCATCCAGCGTGGCGACATGCAGGTTGTCATTGGCATCGGTGATGCGCACCGGTTGCAGAAAGCGCCAGTCATAGCTGGCGGTGGTGGTCAGTCCGTCGGCTTCTTTCAGCACCGTGACCACGCAGTCCCAGGCGCTGCGGGTGACGGTCACCGCGCCAGTGAGGGTAGTTTCACGGTAGGTCAGCGGTAGCCAGTAGTGAGCGGCGGTGTCGTAAGTGGTATGTCCCTGACGCGCAATCCACAGTTTTTTGCTTGCCTCGGCGCTGCGGGCGAACAGATAAGCGGATTGCTGCCAGCCGGCCTGCGTCAGATGTTCTGCCGTAATACTGCCTGCCAGCGCGGTGACCATCTCTTCATCCAGTCCGGCGGTCTCGATAAAGGCGATACGCGGCGGCAGCGCCGGGGTATCGGTAGATCCCTGATTCTGCCCATTCAGGTACCAGATCTGCTGCTGTCCTACCAGCGTATAGCTCTGGCTGTCCGCCACCAGACTGTCGCCCGCCAGCAGCGCCTCCAGCGTCAGTCCGCGGGCGGGGACGTTACTGGCGGGGTGGGTAAAGGCATCTTCCCGGCTGGCGTTAGCCAGCCCCAGCAGCCAGTTGCTGTTACTGAGCGCGGCAAGGTGATGCCAGCTGTTTTGTTGCAGATGCAGGCGCAGCAGCTGCTGCTGGTCATCGTAACTGCTGGCGAACAGGGTCTCCGGCAGGCTGTCCGGCCAGGGACTGACATCGGGTTTGCTGCGGCGCGGATAATAGATGCTGAGCTGGCGCAGCGGCTGACCATAATCGTCGCTGGCGAGCAGCAGCTGTTCACTGCATTGCGGATCGCTGCTAAAGCGCTCATAGAGATAGGTGCGGCTGACGGCGATGGCTGGCCAGACTACCGGATAGTTGCCTTTTTCGACCACCAGACGCACCTGCGGGCGGTACTCTGACACGCTGTAAGGGATATCCTGTTGAAGACTGTTATCGGCGCCATACAGCTCGCTGCGCAATAACATCCCTTTCAGTCCGCGCCGCAGCCAGGACTGGCTATTATCATCCGGCGTATAGGTCTGCTCATTTGCGCCGCTGCCGTGGGTATAACGTGGGGTAAAGCCAGCGAATGCCGCCGTATCGCCCGACCAGTATTCGTCCGCCAGCCGTTTATCCAGCTCAGGCAATCCGGTGGCGTACCAGCTACGATTGATAGCTGGCATACTGATCTCTTTCGCGCTGCCGCCCGCGGCGATGGTATCGGTATCGCTGATCTCGACAAAGCCAAAGCCGTGCAGTTCACGCTCTTCACCGTCCCAGGCGCCGTGGCGGTAACGCACGCTACTGACCAGTTTATTGCCGGTGATCTGGTCGGTGACCTCGGTGCGCCACAGGGTATGTACGGCAAACGGCAGGTAGCAGGGGGGCGGCGCTTTTCCGGCCGCCACGGCTTCGGCCTTCTCATCCAGCCAGAACTGCGCCGAACTGCGATAGTAGAGCGCATGGCGCGCCCCCATATTATTGTCCATAGCGATCAGCAACCAGGGTTTACGGGTAGAGAGGTTGCAGAGCCAGTGGCGGGGCTGTGGATGGGGCACGGTCAGCAACAGGCTGGTGACCCCCAGCCCCTGAATATCCGCCAGTTGCAGGCTACAGGTGCGATCATAGCGTACGCCGCCGGGCAGCATTACGGTAAACGGGGCGGCAAAGCTGTTGCCGCTCTGATTGCGATACACCAGCAACCGGTCACTGAGGGCATACAGCAGGTCGGTAGTGCCTGAGCCCTCAATATCGGCCATAAACAGCTGGTCGGGGTTGAAGCTTTCCGCCGGCTGGCTGAAACCGGGCAGGCTGACGGGCGGCGCAAAACGCCCATGGCCAAGGTTCGGCCAGTAGCGTACGCCACTGGCGCGCACTTCCGTCAGATGCTGCTGCCCGCTGCCCGCCATATCCGTGAAGGCGACCAGCACCCGATCGTCCGCGCCTGGCACCGGCAGGGTGATGCCGTCCGACTGCACCACGGTCTGTGCCGGCTGCCAGCCATTTTTTTTGCCCGCATAGAGTCGTACGCTGCGTGGCCCAATCAGCACCATATCCGCCAGACCGCCGCCCAGCACATCAGCCAGCTGCGCCCGTGGATGGCTATACTCCACCGGCAGAGCCGACAGCGGGGTGAAATGCAGCCATTCACGCTCCGGCGTGCGGTCATAATGGCCGGCAACGCCGGCGGCGGTGATAATCCACTCCAGATAGCCGTCGCCGTTCAGATCGGCGAGAGTGCCGCCGTTGCGCAACGTCGGTATTGTCGCCAGCGGTGCGGGGCTGCCCCAGCTGACGGCATCAGGATCGTTACCGCTGCTGCGTTCCGGCGCTCGATACCACCATGCGCCGTCATCCTGATACAGCACCCCCGCCAGTCCCTCACCGTTGAGATCGACCAGCTGATACGGCTGCAACATATTCATTTTGCCCGGGTCGTCCCGTTGCTGCCAGTTCGCCGTGGTCGGCGGGGTAAAGCTCTGCCAGTCAAATTCAAGTGCGGGCATATTGAGTCGCGCCTTGCTCCCCGGTTCGTAGGCCATCAGCTCGACAGATTTCAGCGTGCTGATCGACGGGTTCAGGCTGTAGGTGAGCAGCAGGCGTGAAATCAGCTCGAGCGGCTCTCCTTCGTTCTTCGAACCGCGCAGCGAATTCAGACGATGGAACATCAGTACCTGATTGCACTGGCGGCGGGTACGCAGGTCAAAACCATACTCAAAGCTGGAGAAGCAATCCGGGCGGATCGGCCAGGCGCCATAGTCGGGTTTCTGCCAGCTTGGCGGATCCGAGGTCCCTGAAGATCGGGTTCCGTAGTCAAATTTCAGCACAAACAGCCAGTCATAATCGCGCAGTGTCGCTATCAGGGTCGGGAATTTACGTCCGGCGACTTTGTTGCCGTAGTAAGCGGCGACCAGATAACGCTGCGCGGTCGCGTTCGGATGGGCCGCGAGTTCCGCTGCGCTACAGTTAGTATCATCTTCTGCCCGGTACTGATAATAAATCTGCTCGCCGGTGAGGGAAATCGAGGACTCCAGCAGCCAGACGGCGGTCTGTGTCGGGGTTTGCGGATTGCTGATGCGAGCCTGGGGGGTTCTGCCCAACAGGTGCATCTGACCGTCCGCCGTATACAGCAGCCAAAAATCGCCGCCGTTAGCGCTCTCTGATAACCAGTATTCAAAGCGGCTGAAACTGCTCTCAATGCGTGAACGATAACTGCTGACTCTGAAGGTGGAACCCAGGCTGTCGCCCAGCAGGGAACTGGCGCGCCGGGTTTCCGGCGTATTACTGCTGGTCAGTACCGCAACCAGCACTTCCCCATCCGCACCGATAAACTCATCGTCGTCATTATACAGCGGTGCGCCCTGGCGGGTGCGACGACGCACCGCAGGCTGGTCAACGCTCCAGCCGATGCCAAAAGGGCCATTACCGGCCTGGCTGTGGTAGTTAAGCGCCAGCGGAGGCGCATAGCCGCGTCCGGCACTGATCGGCAGCGTAATATTGAGACTGGCGGCCCCGTCCGGACCTGCCGTCGGCATATCGCTTTTTATTCCGCTAATCGCGCCGCCGCCGGCAGGCAATGACGGCGGGTTCAGACGCAGTTGTTCAGTGGTTTGCATAATAAACCTCTCCACAGGCTCCCGGCCGGGAGCCTGATATACCGCCAGACGCTGTCAGGTAGCGCTGAAGTTAAAGATGGTGTAACGGATATGCAGAATGATGTCGCTCAGACTGAGCAGCAGATCTTTCTGGTCGGTGGTTGCTTGCGGAAAACTCAGTGTCAGCGTGCCGGTGTCATTCAGCGGTATGCCTTCAAACGGCAGCCAGCGGGCGTCGTTAAAGTCCAGCTGGAACTGACCGCTGTCATTCATCCCGTGTGATACCGCCTGCGAACTGCAGCCGCGCGGCAGCGTCAGGCCGCTATAGCTAAGTACCGCACACACATCCTGATAAGGCCCGACCAGCGCCGGCAGGGTGACGCTGATCTGCTTAATGCGTCGCGTATTACCCAGTTCTGCCGGGTAATCATCACCGATCTTCAGGTCAGCCAGAGACAGTGCCGCCAGTAACTGATGATCGGAAGACATACTTAGCTGGTTATTGTTTTTACCGAATTTTTTGCTGTTGTCAGCAATCAGCTCCTTGATCTTCTCTGTCAGGGTGAAGCTGTCATTACCGCCGAGGTTGCTATACACCGCTGACAGGCAGACGGTGCGCGTCACCTCTTTCTCGCGCTCTTCTTTCTCCAGGTAACGCTGCTCCATCTGCGTCAGGTTGAGCATCAGGGTTTCACCGGCCAGCAGCCCGGCATAACTGCCCAGCCAGGCGCCGGGGCGGATAAAGCTGGCGGCGGAGTCGCCCAGCGCCCAGCGGTAACTCTGCTGCGCCATCAGACAGCGCGAGACCGCCAGGTCATAGAACTGGTAGTAAATCGCCGCCAGCTTGCCGCGCAGCCAGTTATACAGCGCCCGGTTACTGAACTTATTCTGCAGGAAGCTGAGCTGTGCCTGTGTCTGGATCTGCTGGGTTTCCTGATAGCTTTTTTGCCTGACGGCCGCCTCACGCCGCACCGCCAGTGAAGCCAGCTGCGCATCAATCTGTTTCACCTCGGAGGCGGCGGCATTACGCTGGATTTCCCACTCCTGACGGCGACGTCGGTAAATTTCGGACTGGCTGATGCGGTCGGCGGCGGTGCGTGATGCGGAGGCGCTAATCTCAATGCCGGTGCCCACCGCACGGGCGATGGAGCCATAACGGGAACCGCCGAAAGCGACACCAAAAACGTTAGGTACGGCATCAAGACCGGCCGCGGTGGTATAGAAGCCGGTAGCGGTGGTGGAAAGCACCGATGCGGACAGGTAAAGGTCCATCGCCTGTTTCTCCGCGCGGTTAACGTTCTCTTCATACAGCGCGCTATAACTGTCGAGGCGCGACTGCGCGCCGTTACGGCTCTCCTGCAGCGCCACGCGATCGGCGTCGATTTCGGCAATGTTTCTCTCCTGCAGGGCAATACTCTGGCGCACCAGTTCCGCCCCCTGGGTCTGCAGCAGTTCGGCCAGCGCTTCGGCATCCTGGCGCTCGGTAAGGGTCAGCAGGTTGCTGCCGAACAGGCTCAGCTGGCTGACAAGGGCTCTGGCGCGCTCGACCATCAGCGGGAAGCGCTGCAGCGGCATCACCGCTTCAGGCAGCGCCGCCCCCGCCTGCGATGCGCTTACCGCCGAACTGAGCAGGGCGGAGGGATCGCGCGGCGCAGCATAGATCGGCAATGACAGCGGCTGACCGTCGATAGAAAGATTGTGGCGCAGGTTATACAGCCGCAGCGCCAGCGTCTGCCAGTAGCCGTGCAGCTTCTCATTCTGCTGCGGGAAAAACAGGTTGGTCAGCGAGTTGCCGGTGCGCAATGTCTTCTTATCCGCCTGCTGACGGATAACCAGCAGAGCCTGTTGCGCGTTAGCCTGCGTGGTGCTATCGGCGGCATCACTTAGCTTCGGATCTGACCAGCCGCCAGCCAGCGCCAGCCAGGGCTCGACGCCGAGAATATCCAGCGCCTGTACATACCACATTTTGGCTTCGTTCAGGGCGTCGCGCTCCAGCTGGCGATAGGCGGCATCGCCGCGGGCAATCAGCAGGTCAAGGGTGCGCATAAACGTGGCGACCTTGTAGTGCATCGGGTCAGCCTGCGCCACGGCATCGGGATCCACCGAATCAAGCGGGCTGGCATTCCACGCGGTGTCCTCCTCCAGCGGGCGCACATTCCACTGATAAGCGGCGGGTTCGCCATTTACCCGATAGCCTTCCGGGCTCCAGATATATTTTATCCAGCGCGTCGCCTCGGCGAAGCGTTGCTCCTGCAGCAGGCGCTGGAAAATCATCATTGGCGCATAGTAGAACATCTCCCAGAAATAGAGCGCATTAGCGCCGCTGAAATCCATCGCTTCTGTCGTCGTATCGACTGACAGCCGGGTGCTCAGCCCGCGGGTTTTCGTTCCATTGCCGCTGTCGGCCTTAAAGACCTTATTGCTGGTATCGTAAGTGAATATCTGCAAGTTATTGTCGCCGCTGGTTAAATCGGCATCGGAGTATTTCACGCCAAGGTAAAGGTTTGCCGCTTCTGCTCCGGTTTTAGCGGCGTTATACGGCAGGAACAGGGTCACGCTGGTATCCTGATCGCTGGCCAGCTGGCCAGCGGCGGCAATATGTTTGCTGCGCAGGTTATTGGCGCCATTGGTCAGCGCGCCAAGATAATACAGCTCATAGCTGCCGTCGCCATGGCTGGCCTGATTGTAGCGGCCAAAATTCACCACCAGATAGTTGCCCGCGCCGAGTTGTGGCTCCTGTAATTGCTGGGTTTCCATCGACAATACCGTATCCAGTCCCATATTGGCTCTGGCGACCAGCTGCCGGGCAAACAGCGTATTCACCCGGGTACGCCAGGGACCATTTTCCAGATACTGTTCACCGGCGCTGCCGCGGACAATCAGCATTGGCGCCGCATCGGTATTCCGACTGACAAAAATAGAGCCGGTCTGGTCACCGAGAAAACGGTCGTCATCGGAATAGGCGGTGAGGGTAAAATTCACCTCCGCCTTACCGTCGACAAAGGCTGCCAGCGGAATAGTAAATTCGAGGTTTTTAAAAGAATAAATCGTTGAAGCGAAATTCTGTACCGGAAGCGCACTGCTGCCGATGGCATCATTGGCATTATAAATTTTGCTTTGCCCACCGGCGGAAATCTTCACCGTGACCTTTTTCGCATCAATGCCGGTTTTTATTTTGGTCATTTCAGAGGCGATAGTTGCCGAAAAGGCATCATCGAGGGTTCTTAAGCTATTCGCCATAAATTGCGCATCAGTCGCGGTGGTATCCAGCGCCAGTGAGTTGGCGGTGTCTTCAGAGCTGGCGATCGCGGTTGCGCCGACGGCGGGCATCCACACGCGCAATCCGGTTGCGCCGGTCTCGCGATAGAGCAGGATTTTCGCTTTGGAGCCGTTGGAGCTTTGTGCCGGCCAATACAACGGGTACATAAATCTACCCGTGGTATTGAACAGGGGATCAATCGTCAGGGTGTAGTAATAACCAAAAGTATCACCCATATTGCCAAACTGCTTCATCGAGGTGACGTTATAGCGCGACACGGTGCCGGCGCCATAGCCGATATAAGTGACGTTCAGATCGCAATTAAAGGCAATGGTGACGCTGGTATCGTCCGATGAAACGAAGCTGCAGTTATAAGCGCCGCCGTCTTTGAGAATGGTTAACCATTTGTCCCCCCAGGTGTAGTACATGCTGGTGGTTTTCATTGGCACGGAAAAGTCCACCAGATACAGCTGATTGACCTTCCGCGTTGACTGGGTATCAAACTGCCTCCAGGCATAATCCCTGAAGCCATTGGGCGCGTCGATGATCGCGACGTTATGATAGCTATCAATGGTTAATCCCACCGCTGCGGTGACCCGGTTCGCCTCCTCGTCCACCCCCGGGGTATAGAACAGCACAATCATCGCGCCACTGGTGGCAGAACGTGAACAGTAGAATCTTTTGCTGGCAAAACTGGCCAGCACCCCTTCGGCAAAAAAGTTCGCCAGTGGGATCCGGGTGACGTTATTCCAGCTGCCATCATGACGGATAAAGGTATAGTTCAGTTCATAACTGTTGATTTTAGTGACCGTGGTGTTGTCTTCGCTGTCGGTGCTCTGTTTGGCCGTCTCTTTCTCTTCCAGCCAGACAATATACAGACGCGAATTAAATACCACCGGGCGGATCAGCTGATTGACTGGCCGGGTGCCGGTTTTGATTTCCTGCCATTCACTCCAGGCGTTGGCCGGATATTTGCCGCCGGAGAACTTGTTTTGATCCAGCGTGCGCCAGTAATAAGCCTCTTCGGTAGCGGATTTGCCTACCAGCCAGCTGGTGCCGCTGTTCAGATGGTTATCATCGTGATAGCCGCTGACCACTTCCAGATCGGCGATCTCTTCAAAGCGGGTCATATAGGTTTTAAAGGCGTCATCAACCGTCTCGCTGGTCAGCTGGCTCTGGCTGATCGACTGCAGCATTTCGTCGATCATGCCGGTTTGCCCGCGCCGCAGCGTCGGGTCAACGTAGTTTTCCGGGTAATAGACCAGCTGTGACAGCCCGGCCCAGGTACTGTAGCGCTTGTTATAGTTATCCCAGTCGGTAAAGAACGCCCGGGCCTGTACCCCGGTGTCCACGCCGCTTTCCTGGCCGCTTAACGCCCGGTTGACATACAGCTGAACGCTGGCAATCGCTTCTGCCAGCCGGGTGGTTTTCACTGCCGCTGACACCTCGTTATCAATCAGCAGATAGCTGTAAAGGTCATCGCGGCCGTTTACCCAGTCTGGCGTGCTGTTGCTGATGGCGTATGCGCTGAGGGCGTGGCTGGTGGCTTCATCGATCTCGGCATGCAGCTGCGCGGTTTGCTGGCCGTTCAGTCCGGCCTGCAGTGTACGGCTAACGGCGCGCCAGGCCGGGTAGGTCTGGCTGTCAGCCTTGATCAGCTTAATCAGCGCATCAACGCCAGCCGGGGTGATGCCCAGCCGGGTGGCGACATCCACCCATTGCAGGGTGGCATCGACATCGATCCAGCCGTTGAATTTGCTGGCGCTGCCGCCGCTGGCGAGTTGCAGCCCCTGCGCCACGATATTTTCCTCCAGCCCCATCGCCTGCGCCAGCTGTGCGGGGGTGAGCTCAGTCGCGGTCAGCGCGGTCAGCAGTTCTGCCGCCAGCTCAGGGCTCTGCTGCAACCAGCGGTGAAAGCGCGCCAGAGTCAGCACGGTGGCGATATCATGCGCCAGCACGACGGCATTTTTTACAAACATTCCCGGTTTATTGACCGCCAGCGCCAGTTCGGCCGCGCTAAGTCGCAGCGCGCGGGCAATCAGCGCCAGCTGTGCCAGCATAGTGCCGTACTGCACCAGTTTTTTATTGTCGTCTTCGTTCGGTGTATCCTTCAGGACCAGTTGCAGGAATAGTGCGACGGTCATCTGGCCGGGCAGCGTCTGGTCCAGCCATTGCAGCACGGCGCTGGCGG
Organism: Pantoea sp. B65; assembly: GCF_047308185.1. Classification (NCBI taxonomy): domain Bacteria; kingdom Pseudomonadati; phylum Pseudomonadota; class Gammaproteobacteria; order Enterobacterales; family Erwiniaceae; genus Pantoea; species Pantoea sp. B65. Next base: position 509,171 of record NZ_JAHXPU010000036.1, on the reverse strand, counting down.
TTTCCGCCGAGTCCAGCTGCATGGCCGCGGCGATAAAGGGCGCGGCGACACCATACTGTGTGGTGTTGTCATATTTCTGTCCGCTAAGACCGTTCTTCAGCGTGGCAATCAGATTCTCAATCTCCGGCGTCATCAGGGTACCGTAGCTGGTCGTGGTCATCAGAAACAGATCCGCGACCGACAGCTGCTGGCTTTGCAGCCAGCGGGTATACAGATCAAGAAAATTCATTACCGCCACCAGCTGTACCGCGGTTGGGTTGATAAACGTCAGGCTGGCGTAGCTGGAGATGGCGAGCAGGGCGCCGAGTTCGGGGATGCTCAGACTATGCACTTCAGCCAGCAGCCGCACCCGGTACAGCGCGGAAAGGTTGTCAATGCTGGCGCTAAAGTTTGTCGAGTTTCCGCCGCCTCTGGCCAGTAGCCACAAGGCGTACAGCGCGGAGTCATTAACCTTAAAGGCGCGTTTCAGTACCCCGGTGATAAAGGTGTCCGGGGCAGACGCTGCCGGGTTAAGATCGACGGTAGTGGTGCCGGTGGCGAATCTCTGATTGTCCAGTAACGGGGTGTTAAACAGCCGGTCAAAATGGCTGGGCTGATTGTCGTGGCTAATCTGGCTGATAGGGGCGCCGGCCAGCACCAGCGCGGCGGATAAATCAATGCCGTAACGCTGGCGGTAATATTGCGCCCAGAACAGCCGGCCCAGCACCTCGGCATTGATCTCCAGTTTCTTATTATTGCTTTCAATGACCGTACGGATATCGGCTGCCGACATGCCGGTGGTGTTGCCGAGGCGGATAATTTTATTTAGCTTCAGCAACTGGATAGTGGTGATTTTTGTCGGCTCAAAGGCGGTATCCAGCGACTTCATAATCTCGAAATAGGGCATCAGCGCATCATTGCTTAATCTGTAATAGCGGGCCAGCATGCCGGGGTTCTGAAAGGCGGCGATGGCGGTGGAACCAAAATTGGCGCTATACAGTTTTGCCGCATCCGTGTCATTAATACCCTCGATAACCTCGGTAAGGATTTTATACAGTTCCGGCGAGATATCCGCCTTCATCCGTAGCAACATGGTGCCGTCGGTACGTTCCGCTACCGCCGGATTGCCGGCAAAGGCGGCAAATTCGGCATCCTGCAGCAGGATGGCGCGGCGGGCGCTTTCATACGTCTGGTCAAACGGCGTGCTGCCCGAAAATCGCCAGCTGGCGAGCAGCGCCATCACGCCGTCATAATCTTTTGCCGCCTTCGCCTGAATAATATTGTTCAGCAGCAGCTGGTTGCAGAGTGACAGGGTGGAGAGTTCGTCATCCATATTGCTTTGTGACAATGGCAGGGCGGCCAGATCCGGACGTCGCTGATCCAGCCGATACCCCGAGCGGGCCGGATGCAGGTTTCTGGCCTCACGGTACAGCTCGGTCAGATATCCCGCCGGTGAGAATATCGACGCCACCGATCCCGGCTTAACAAATTTACTGGCGCGACCGCCAAACAGATCATCGTAGCTGCGCTGTTGTGCCGCGTGGCGGATACCAAGACGCACGGCATGCGTTAACTGAGGGTTAGCCCGGCCGAAGATGCGTGATTCAGTGAATTTATTCTGCTTCAGCTGTTCCTGCGCCTGTTGCCAGATAAAGTTTTGCTCGCCCCAGCTCAGACTACTCTTCGCCAGCGTATTCACCTCTGGCAACGAACTGAGCATAATGTCAGACAGACTGAGCTCGGGGAGCTGTCTGTTTTTCCGCTCGGTGTTCAGCTTTTCCAGCACCTTATTGGTAACGTACATAACGGTTTCCCTCTTTCGGGTTTCACTGCGGCTGTCGCCAGGCAACCGGTAAAGATCATTTATCCGTATCCTTTCTGCGCTCTGCCGCTCAGGTGGCGGTGAAGTTAAAAAGGGTGTAGCGGATATGCAGAATGATTTCGCTCAGACTGAGCAACAGTGCTTTCTGCCGGGTGGTGGCATCGGGAAAGCTTAACGTCAGCGTGCCGCCGTCATTTAGCGGTATGCCTTCAAACGGCAGCCAGCGGGCATCGTTAAAGTCCAGCTGGAACTGGCCGCTGTCATTCATCCCTTGTGAGACGGCCAGTGCATTGCAGCCACGTGGCAGGGTCACGCTGTCGCCATAACTGAGTACCGCGCGCACATCCTGGTAAGGCGCCACCAGCGCCGGCAGGGTGACGCTGATCTGCTTAATGCGTCGCATATTGCCCAGCGATGCCTGGTAACTGCTGCCAATCTTCAGGTCAGACAGCTTCACCGTCGCCTGCAACTGATAGTCTGCCGTCATCGCCAGGCTGTTGGCGCCGGTGCGGTCAGCTTTCTTACCGGCGTTAACCAGCGTGGTGATCTTCTCTGTCAGCCCGAACGGGTTGTCTGTTTGTCTGGCATAGAACTCCGACAGGCACAGGGTGCGCGTCAGCTCTTTCTCGCGCTCTTCTTTCTCCAGGTAACGCTGCTCCATCTGCGCCAGGTTGAGCATCAGGGTTTCACCGGCCAGCTGCCCGGCATAACTGCCCAGCCAGGCGCCGGGGCGGATAAAGCTGGCGGCGGTGTCGCCCAGCGCCCAGCGGTAACTCTGCTGTGCCATCAGGCAGCGCGAGACCGCCAGGTCATAGAACTGGTAGTAAATCGCCGCCAGCTTGCCGCGCAGCCAGTTATACAGCGCCCGGTTACTGAACTTATTCTGCAGGAAGCTGAGCTGTGCCTGCGTCTGGGTCTGCTGGGTTTCCTGATAGCTTTTCTGCCTGACGGCCGCCTCACGCCGCACCGCCAGTGAAGCCAGCTGCGCATCAATCTGTTTCACCGCCGATTCGGCGGCGTTACGCTGGATTTGCCACTCCTGGCGACGGCGACGGTAGAATTCCGACTGACTGATGCGATCGGCGGCGGTGCGTGATGCGGCGGCGTAAACCTCAATGCCGGTACCCACCGCACGGGCGAGAGATCCATAGCGGGAACCGCCGAACGCCCAGCCGTAAATATTCGGCACCACATCCAGGCCGGACGCGACGGCATACGCGCCGGTAGCGGTGGTGGAAAGCACCGATGCGGACAGGTAAAGGTCCATCGCCTGTTTCTCCGCGCGGTTAACGTTCTCTTCATACAGCGCGCTATAGCTGTCGAGGCGCGACTGCGCGCCGTTACGGCTCTCCTGCAGCGCTGCGCGATCGGCGTCGATTTCGGCAATGTTTCTCTCCTGCAGGGCGACACTCTGGCGCACCAGCTCCGCTCCCTGGGTCTGCAGCAGTTCGGCCAGCGCTTCGGCATCCTGGCGCTCGGTAAGGGTCAGCAGGGTACTGCCAAACTGACTCAGCTGGCTGACGAGGGCTCTGGCGCTCTCGAGCGCCAGCGGGAAGCGCTGCAGCGGCATCACCGCCACCGGCAGCGCCGCCCCCGCCTGCGATGCGCTTACCGCCGAACTGAGCAGGGCGGAGGGATCGCGCGGCGCGGCATAGATTGGTAATGACAGCGGCAGACCATCGATAGAGAGATTGTGGCGCAGGTTATACAGCCGCAGCGCCAGCGTCTGCCAGTAGCCGTGCAGCTTCTCATTCTGCTGCGGCAAAAACAGTTTGGTCAGCGAGTTGCCGGTGCGCAGCGTAGTCTTATCCGCCTGCTGACGGATGACCAGCAGAGCCTGTTGCGCGTTAGCCTGCGTGGTGCTATCGGCGGCATCACCCAGCGTCGGATCTGACCAGCCGCCAGCCACCGCCAGCCAGGGCTCGACGCCGAGAATATCCAGCGCCTGTACATACCACATTTTGGCTTCGTTCAGGGCGTCGCGCTCCAGCTGGCGATAGGCGGCATCGCCGCGGGCAATCAGCAGGTCGAGGGTGCGCATAAACGTGGCGACCTTGTAGTGCATCGGGTCAGCCTGCGCCACGGCATCGGGATCCACAGAATCAAGCGGGCTGGCATTCCACGCGGTGTCCTCCTCCAGCGGGCGCACATTCCACTGATAAGCGGCGGGTTCGCCATTTACCCGATAGCCTTCCGGGCTCCAGATATATTTTATCCAGCGCGTCGCCTCGGTGAAGCGTTGCTCCTGCAGCAGGCGCTGGAAAATCATCATTGGCGCATAGTAGAACATCTCCCAGAAATAGAGCGCATTGGCACCGCTGAAATCCATCGCTTCTGTCTGCTTATCCGCTAATAACCTGGTCGTCAGCCCCCGGGTTCGGTTGGTGTTATTGGGATCCGTTTTAAATATGCCGGTGGCGGGATCATAAATAAATTGCTGCATATGCGTGTAGCTGGTGTAGAAGGCAGCATCTGAATATTTAACCCCGATGTAATGTTGTAATTTTTCCGCCCCGGTCTTCGCGGTATTGTAGGGAAGGAACAGGATAAGTCGGGTTTCCTGATCGGCCGAAAGGAGACCCGCGGCGCAGAGATTTCTACTGCGTTCCTGACCCTGCACATCCGTGTAATAACCTACGTAGTAAAGTTCATAGCTGCCATTACCGTGTCTGGCTTTATCATAACGGCCAAAATTGACCTCAATATAGTTTCCCGGACCGAGTTTAGGCTCCTGCAATTGCTGGGTTTCCATCGACAGCACGGAATCCAGCCCCTTATTCGCGCGTGCAACCAGCTGTCTGGCGAACAACGTATTCACCCGGGTACGCCAGGGACCATTTTCCAGATACTGTTCAGCGGAAATGCCGCGGGTAATCATCATTGGCTCAGCATTCAAATTGCGGCTGACAATCAGTGTTCCGGACTGCGAACCGAGAAAACGACCATCATTCGCTTTCGCTGACAGAACAAAATTAACTTCCGCTTTACCGTTTACAAATGCTTTCAGCGGGATAATAAATTTCAGTTTCTTAAACGCATAGAGCGTTGAAGCAAAATTGAGCACCGGCAGATTGACGGTTTCAATATTTTCTAAGGCGTTATAGACGCTGGTGCTACCTCCGGCGGAAACTGTCACCGTAACATCTCGCGGGCTGATGCCGGTTTTTATCTCATAGCCCGGATAGACATCCGTGGCCGAAGCGCTATTGTCGGTAAGGAAAAAATAAGACTCTTTGAATTTAATATCATCATTGGCGGTAGTTTGCGGCATGGCGACCATTAATGCCGTATCGCTGGTGGTAAGCCGGACGCCCGAACCCACATTCGGCCACCAGGCGCTTAATCCACTGGCGCTTTGTTCGCGGTAAACCAGTAGTTTCGCTACCGAATTCGCGCTGCTTTTCGGCCAGTAGACCGGATAGAGTAATCTTCTGCTGGTATTGTAATCAGGGTTAGGACTTATATTGTCATAAATATAATAAGTTTCTCCCATAATGCCGAACTGCTGTAACAGTCTGACCTGATTGGTCATGCTGGTGCCGGAGTTAGCCGGATAAGTGATATTGACATCGCTATTAAATTCAATGGTAACTGAACTTTCCGTCGATTCCACCAGCTGACAATTATAAACCCGCCCCTGGGCAAGGATGGATAACATTTTATCGCCCCAGGTATAACCAAGAGAAGCCCCGCCCGGGACGGAAATATCCACCAGATAGAGCTGATTGACCTTGCGGCTTGACAGGGTATCAAACTGCTTCCAGGCATTATCTCTGAATACCTCGGGCGCGGTTATTTCACTGATCGAGTGATCGCTGTTAATTAACAGTCCGAGTGTATAAACCTTGCTGTTTTGATCATCGCTTTCATCCGGTGCGTAAAACAGAACAATCAATGCGCCAGTATGTGATGAGCGCGAGCAATAGATACGTTTACTTTCAAACTGGCGAATATCCTCCGCCGAAAAGTAGTTCGCCAGGTTTATACTGGTGACGTTATTCCATGTGCCATCATGTCGGATATAAGTATATTTAAGCTCATAGGTTTTTGCCTGGCTGATAACGGTATTGTTATTATTATCTTTACTTTCGACGGCGGTCTCTTTTTCCTCCATCCAGACAATATACAGTCTGGAGTTAAAAATCACCGGACGGATCAACTGATTGACCGGCCGGGCGGCTGCCTTAATCTCCCGCCACTCGCTCCAGGCATTGGCCGGATACTTGCCGGCGGAAAATTTATTTTGATCCAGCGTGCGCCAGTAATAAGCCTCTTCCGTCGCCGACTTACCCACCAGCCAGGTGGTTCCTGTCGTCAGATGACTGTCATCATGATAGCCGCTGACCACCTCCAGATCGGCGATCTCTTCAAAGCGCGTCATATAGGTTTTAAAGGCGTCATCCACCGTCTCGCTGGTCAGCTGACTCTGGCTGATCGACTGCAGCATTTCGTCGATCATGCCGGTTTGCCCGCGCCGCAGCGTCGGGTCAAGATAGTTCTCGGGGTAATAGACCAGCTGTGACACCCCGGCCCAGCTGCTGTAGCGCTTGTTATAGCGATCCCAGTCGCTAAAGAACTGACGGGCCTGCACCGCTGCCACCACGCCGCTCTCCTGGCCGCTTAACGCCCGGTTGATATACAACTGAACGCTGGCAATCGCTTCTGCCAGCCGGGTGGTTTTCACTGCCGCTGACACTTCGTTATCAATCAGCAGATAGCTGTAAAGGTCATCGCGGTCGTGTACCCAGTCCGGCGTGGTGTTCCTGATGGCCCAGGCGCTGAGGGCGCGGCTGGTGGCTTCATCAAGCGCGGCATGTAACTGTGTGGTCTGCTGGCTGTTCAGTCCGGCCTGCAGGGCGCGGCTGACGGCGCGCCAGGCGGCATAAGTCTGGTTACTGGCTTTCGCCTGCACTATCAGCGCATTAACCCCGGCCGGGGTGATGCCCAGCCGGGTGGCGACATCCACCCACTGCAGGGTGGCATCGACATCGGTCCAGCCGCTGAATTTGCTGGCGCTGCTGCCGCTGGCGAGTTGCAGCCCCTGCGCCACCATATTTTCCTCCAGCCCCATCGCCTGCGCCAGCTGTGCGGGGGTCAGCGCACTCGACTCCAGCGCGGTCAGCAGTTCCGTCGCGGAGGCCGGGTATTGCTGTAACCAGCGGTGAAAGCGCGCCAGGGTGTATACCGTGGCGATATCATGCGGCAGCGAGCTGGCGTCTGGCTTAAACCTCCCCGGTTTATTGACCGCCAGCGCCAGCTCGCTGGCGCTCAGGCGCAACGTGCGCGCAATACGCGCCAGCTGCCCGAGTATCGTGCCGTACACAACCTGTTTTTTCTTCTCCGCATCGGTCGGGTTATCCTTCAGCGCCAGCGCGATAAATTGCGCTACCGTCAGGCTGGAGGGCAGAAGATCGTCCAGCCAGAGCAGGATGGCGTTGGCGGTTTGCGCTGAATCGAGCTGCATGGCGGCGGCGACAAACGGGGCGGCGACATTTAGCACACTTTTGTCATCATAAGTCTGGCTGGCAAGGCCGTTCTTCAGGGTGGCGATCAGATTCTCAATCTCCGGCGTCATCAGGCTGCCGTAGCTGGTGGTGGCCATCAGAAACAGATCTGCCACCGACAACTGCTGGCTTTGCAGCCAGCGGGTATAATGGTCAAGGAAGGCGATCACCTCCACCAGTTTGGCATCGGTTGGCGCGATATACTCCTGGGTACTGTACGGCGATACGACAAGCAGGGCGCTCAGCTCGGGGATACTCAGGCCATGCACTTCCGCCAGCAGTTGCAGCCGATACAGACCAGAGAGGTTTCTGATATTGGCGATAAATGCGGTTGAATTTCCGCTTCCCCTTGCCTGCAGCCACAGGTGGTACAGACCTGAATCATTGACCTTAAAGGCCCGTTTCAGCACCCCGGTGAGAAAGCTATCCGGGTTTGATGCCGGGTTGAGATCGACGGTGGCGGTGCCGGGGACGAATGTCTGGTTATCCAGTAACGGGGTATTAAACAGCCGGTCAAAATGGCTGGGCTGATTGTCGTGGCTAATCTGGCTAATGGGGGCGCCCGCCAGCACCAGCGCAGCAGATAAATCAATGCTGTAACGCTGGCGGTAGTATTGCGCCCAGAACAGTTTGCTCAGCACCATATCGTTAATGGTCATGCTGTCATTATCGCTTTCAATAATGGTGCGGATATCGGCAGCAGATATGGCGGCAGCTTTACTCAGGCGGATAATTTTATTCAGTTTCAGCAGCAGAACATTAGTCATCTTTGCCGGATCGAAAGTCGGCGTTGAGTCAGCATCCTGGTTATTCAGCAGGGCAAAAAATGGCGTTAATTCGTCATAGGTCAGCGCATAGTAACGGGCAAGCGCCGCAGGAGTACGAAAGACGTCGATCAGAACAGTGCCAAAGTTGGCGCTGTACAGTGCTGCGGCATTGGCTGTGGTAATCGTCTCGGTAAGAATTTTGTACAGTTCCGGCGAGATATCTGCCTTTATCCGCAGTAGCAAGGGGGTATCGATCAGTTTTGCCACATCGGGATTGTCAGCGAAGGCGCTAAACTGATGGTCCTGTAGCAGGATGGCCTGACGGGTGGTTTCATAGGCGATATTAAACGGCGTGACGCCCGACAGGCGCCAGCTGGCGAGCAGCTCCATGACGCCATCATAATTGGTCTTTTCCGCCACCTGAATGTTATCCAGCAGCAGCTGGTTGCTGAGGGTAAGCGTGGAGAGTTGCTGATCCATATTGCTTTGGGACAGCGGCAGGGGCGCCAGGTCGGGTCGCCGCTGGTCGAGATTATAAGTTGAATCGCCCGTATGCAGCCCTCTGGCCTCACGGTACAGTTCGGTCAGATATCCGGCCGGAGAAAACATCGACGCCACCGAGCCGGGGTTAACAAACTGACTGGCGCGGCCGCCGAACAGGTCATCATAGCTGCGCTGTTGCTGCGCATGACGGATAGCAAGACGCACCGCGTGCGCCAGCTGAGGATTGGCCCGGCTGAAGATACCCGCCTCGGTTAATTTGTTCTGTTGCTCCTGCTCCTGCGCCTGTCGCCAGATAAAGTTTTGCTCGCCAGCGGTCAGTTTATTCCCTGCCAGTGTTTTTACCTGCGGCAGCGAGAGTTCCATAACATTCGACAGGTCGACGTTCAGCTTCTCCAGAATCTCATCAGTAAGGGACATAATGGTTTCTCTCTTTATGGTATAAGCCGGGCGATGGGGAGGGATCAGCGGAATTATTAGTCAGCGGGATGGATTTATCCGGGCAGGCAAACAGCCGTCGGCAACAGGGGCAGTAAATTCAGGATGTTAATAAAAATGGCAATTATTTTTTTATGCTGTGTTTATATTGATATGTGGTTTTAATGGCTTAGTTTTTATCTTTTAGTGGTTATTTTATTTAATTATTATCTCTATTTTAGCTTTTTGCACTAAACTTATTTTGCTGGAAATGGTCCAGAAATGGAAATTTCTATTATTCATTACGGCCGGATTCCAGGTTATTTTCTCCGGTTAGTCAGGTTTTTTCCTGACGGCGGCAGTTGGAATATCCGGCTATTATTGGCGGGATAGCAGTAATAAGACCAGTCGTATGACAATATCCGTGAATACGGAAGATAATAATACCGGCGCTATTAAGGCGTCATCACGTTGAAAAAGGAATCACTATGGAAGCGTTTGCAGCCAACGCTGACAGGGATAACGCATTAAGTGAAACGCGGCTGGAACGGGCGATTGCCCCGCAGCTGGCGCGCCATCCTGGCCAGAGTGGTATTCACCCGCTGGAAGAGGGTCTTGATGCGTTTGCCTCGCGCTATTTACTGATCTCCATCGCCGGGCGCACTATCGATGTACAGTACTATATCTGGCAGAACGATATGTCGGGGCGTTTGCTGTTTAGCGCTTTGCTGGAGGCGGCCGAGCGCGGCGTTATGGTGCGTCTGTTGCTCGACGATAACAACACCATGGGGCTGGATCAAACCCTCAGTGAGCTTAACCGTCATCCCAACATCCAGATCCGCCTGTTTAATCCCTTTTCCTTTCGCACTTTGCGCGCGCTTGGTTATCTGACCGACTTTGCCCGGCTGAACCGGCGTATGCACAATAAAAGTTTTACTGTCGATGGCATGGCGACCATTGTCGGCGGCCGTAATATCGGCGACGAATATTTTGGCACCGGTGATGAGCCGCTGTTTTCCGATCTGGATGTACTGGCGCTGGGGCCGGTAGTGGCGGAGGTCAGCGCTGATTTCGAGCGCTACTGGCACAGTCGGGCCGTCTCTGCGCTCACTTCAGTGGTGGCTAACGACAGCGATGATCCGCGTTCCGCGGTGCGTTTGCCGGATGCCTGGCGCGATGATCCTCAGGTGCAGCAATATCTGCAGCGTTTGCACTCGTCAGCATTTGTGGCAAAGCTGGAGCGTAGCGAACTGGCGTTGATCTGGGCCAAAACCCGACTGCTCAGCGATGATCCGCGTAAAGGGCTGGGCAGGGCGCGCGCCTCGACGCTGTTGCCACAGCGCATGATGGAGGTGATCGGTCTGCCGCAGCGGCAATTTGATATTATCTCGGCCTATTTTGTTCCAACCCGGGCCGGGGTGGCGCAACTGCTGGCGCTAAAGCGGCGCGGGGTGAAAATCGCTATTCTGACCAACTCGCTGGCGGCCAACGATGTCTCGGTGGTGCATGCCGGTTATGCCAAATGGCGTAAAAAACTGTTGCGCCACGGCATCGACTTATATGAATTAAAGCCGCACAGCGACAGCCGCGATGCGCCCCATGATCGCGGCTTAACCGGTAACTCCGGCTCCAGCCTGCATGCCAAAACCTTTAGCGTCGACAATGAAAAGGTGTTTATCGGTTCCTTTAATTTCGATCCGCGCTCTGCGGTGCTGAATACCGAAATGGGTTTTGTTATCGAGAGCGAACAGCTGGCGACCTCGGTCCATCAGCGCTTTATTCGCCGTATGCATGATAAAGCGTGGAAGCTGCGGCTCGATAAGTGGGGGCGAGTGAACTGGGTGGAGTTTGAAGGCGAAGCGGGGGAGCGGGTGTATAAACATGAACCGCGCACCCGCTTTATCCAGCGTCTGCTGGTGCGGCTGGTGTGGCGGCTGCCGGTAGAGTGGTTGCTATAAGCCACCACGGCCGGCAGCACGCCGCGCGTTATCTCTCAGGATTTTGCCGGCTGTCGCGATTTCGCGGCATGCGGCGGTTTACCGGAGAATAGAAAGCGTAATAACGGAATGCGTAAATGAATCTCATACAGCGTAAACGCAATACCAAACACAAAGGCCAGACCGACAAAAAAGCCCAGCGTATTGCTGTCAATAGCGGGCGCAATAAAGATGCCATACAGTAGCGTCAGCGGGTGGTGCACCAGATAGATAAACAGTGAAGCATTAACCAGATAGCTGATGCGCGGAGAGTGCGCATTAAGCAGCTTATGACCAAGTGAAAACACCACATTAACCATCCAGATCCCCATCAGCATGGTGATCACCGCATCAATCTCATACAGCCAGCCGGCGCCGGCGCTGTGGCGCTGATTCAGCAGATAAGCGACCAGCGTCAGGCAGGAACCGACCAGTGTCCAGGGGTTAAATTTTATAAACAGCGCCTTTATCGCCGGATATTTCCATGCCATCGCGCCCAGCATAAAGAACGGCAGATAGAACAGGCTCTGCATCACGACAAAATTAAACAGGCCATCCATCAGCAGATTAGGTTGCAGAATAAATATCAGCCGACGAATGGTTCCCCAGATAACGGCAAAACCCAGAAAGGTCAGGGTTAATTTTCGCCATGTCAGTTCGGAATAGTCTGTTTTTATCACCCCGTCGCGACCAGAATCCCGCAACAGTTTAAACAGCAATGTACCGAGCGTGGTGAGCACCGTCAGTACCAGCAGGAACCATAAATGGGAGATCAGATTCCATGCCAGACTGTTGTAGCGATCGTAGAGCGAGAAGTTACCCCAGTCGCCAATCGCCGGGGTCCATGCTTTGAGCAGGAAGAACTGCGGCAGAGTCAGTAAGGGAATGGCGGTGAGCATCGGAATCGCCACGCGCTCAACGCGCATTTTCAGCCAGTAGCGCGGCTTGTAGCGCAGGTAGAGCATATAAGAGAAGTAGCCTGATATCACAAAGAATACCTGCATGCGAAAGGCATGAATAAAGTCATTCAACACCGTTAGCCAGAGTGTGGGTTCAGCACTGTTCACCGCCCATTGCTGACTGGAATAGATCAGCGACATATGGAAGGGCACGCCCAGTAACATCAGGTAGGCTCGAATGGAATCGAGGAAGTACTCACGCTGTGGTTTTTTTATACGCATAGGTGTCCATTTATTAATCAATTATCCCCCCGATTCGCCCTGAACCAGGCTAAAGCATGGGCTTACTTTACTGCAGCAACAAAGAGTATACTATCAGCCGAATCCGTATCAGCTAAACGCTTGAGATATCGGCGCTTAGCGGGGAGAAAGCGGGGAATAAAATCCCGCTCAGGCTGTCGGAAACCTGAATTATCCATTAAGATTGATGGGATTGATTTAAGCACCCGAAAGGGGGGGATGTGCTGATTAAAATGAAAAATGAACCAAAACTGATGAAGATGCGCTTAACTGGCGCGGCAGTTTTGCTTTCGCTGTATGCAAGCTCAGGTTGGGCTTTCAGCATCGATGATGTAGCAAAGCAGGCGAAAGATTTGGCCGGGAAAGGTTTTGAAGCGCCAAAAAGTAATTTACCTTCACAGTTACGGGAGATGAAATTTGCTGATTATCAGCAAATTCAGTTTAACCATGATAAGGCCTGGTGGGGCAAGCTGAAGACCCCATTTAAACTTGAATTTTATCATCAGGGTATGTACTTCGACACCCCGGTGAAACTGAATGAAGTCACCGCCAATAGCGTGCGTGAGATTAAATATAATTCCGACTATTTTAATTTTGGTAATGTTAAGCACGATCCGGAAACCGTTAAAAACCTCGGTTATGCCGGTTTTAAAGTGCTTTACCCGCTTAACAGCAAAGATAAAAATGACGAAATCAGTAGCTTCCTCGGGGCAAGTTATTTCCGCGTAATCGGCGCCGATCAGGTTTATGGCCTTTCGGCACGTGGCCTGGCGATTGATACTGCGCTGCCTTCTGGCGAAGAGTTCCCGCGTTTTAAAGAGTACTGGGTCGAGCGGCCAAAACCGCAAGACAAACGTCTGGTGATCTATGCGCTGCTGGATTCGCCGCGCGCGGCCGGCGCCTACCGTTTTGTTATCAGCCCGGGTAAAGAGACCACTGTCGATGTCGAGTCGCGCGTCTATCTGCGTGACAAAGTGGGCAAACTGGGCGTCGCGCCGCTGACCAGTATGTTCCTGTTTGGCCCGAATCAGCCTTCTCCGATGGTGAATTACCGTCCGGCGCTGCATGATTCCAATGGTCTGTCGATTCACGCCGGTAACGGTGAGTGGATCTGGCGTCCGCTGAATAATCCGAAACATCTCGCGGTCAGTACTTTTACCGTTGAGAACCCGAAAGGTTTTGGTCTGCTGCAACGTGGACGTGATTTCAGTGAGTTCCAGGATCTTGATGATCGCTACGACCAGCGCCCAAGTGGCTGGATCGAGCCGCAAGGTAACTGGGGGAAAGGGCGCGTGGAGTTGGTAGAGATCCCGACTGCGGATGAAACTAACGACAATATCGTTGCCTTCTGGACGCCGGAAACGCTGCCGGAACCAGGCAAAGAGATGAATTTCAAATACCGTCTGCACTTTACCCGCGACGAAAGCAAGCTGCACTCGCCGGAGACGGCGTATGTGAAAAGCACGCTGCGTTCTACCGGCGATGTGAAACAGTCGAATCTGGTGCGTCAGCCGGATGGCACGGTCGCCTTTGTGGTGGATTTTATCGGTCCGGAAATGAGCAAGCTGGCTAATAACACGCCGGTTAGCCCACAGGTGAGCGTGGGTGACAACGGTGAAGTGGTCGAACAGAGCGTACATTATAACTCCGTAACCAAAGGCTGGCGTTTGGTGTTGCGTCTGCGTGTGAAAGATAACAAGCAGCCGACCGAAATGCGCGCCGCACTGGTTAATGGAGATAAGCCGCTGACGGAAACCTGGAGCTATCAGTTGCCTGCCAATGAATAAGTCTACCGTAACACCCGCAGATTATATCGACTTGCTGCCGCTTTCCGCTGCGCGGAAGGAGGCTCTTCAGCAGGCTTTGCCCGCTGAAGGCGAAGACGAGGAAGTCTACAGCAAGCTTCATCACCAACTGGGCGAGGATGGTCCGGTTGAAGTGCGTCCGGATGACGCGCCGCTGGAGTCGGTAAAAGCCCGTATTAATATGACGTGGCCTGACTCTGTCGCCGGTGGTGAACAGTTCGATAAAGATTACTTAGATCGCACCACGCTGAAAGCGATGCCGCCGGTTAAGCGTTCGCTGATGTTTCCTGAAGCCTGGCGTACCAACCCGGTCGCCCGCGCCTGGGATTCGCTGCGTGGCCGTAAAATCACCCCCCACCGTTATGCGGATGCGGATGAGCAGAAGTCAGAAGATAAATGGCGCCATGTCGGCTCGATTCGCCGTTATATTCTGCTGCTGTTAACCCTCGCGCAGACGGTGGTGGCCACCTGGTATATGAAAACCATCCTGCCGTATCAGGGCTGGGCGTTAATCGACCCAATGGAGATGATCAATCAGAACTGGCAACAGTCGGTATTGCAGATCCTGCCTTACGTATTGCAAACCGGTATCCTGTTCCTGTTCGCTATTCTGTTCTGCTGGGTGTCGGCCGGTTTCTGGACCGCCCTGATGGGCTTCCTGCAACTGCTAATTGGCCGCGATAAATACAGCATCTCGTATCTGAGTCACCGTGACGAACCGATCCTGATTAACCCTGAGCATCGTACCGCGCTGATCATGCCGATCTGTAACGAAGACGTTGAGCGGGTGTTTGCCGGTCTGCGCGCCACCTGGGAATCCGTGGTGCGTACCGGCGAGCAGGCGAACTTTGACGTTTATGTGCTCAGCGACAGTTATGACGCCGATATCGCCATGGCGGAGCAGAAGGCCTGGATGGAGCTGATCCGTGATGTCGGTGGTGAAGGTAAAATCTTTTATCGCCGCCGTCGCCGTCGCGTGAAGCGTAAAAGCGGCAATATCGATGATTTTTGCCGTCGCTGGGGCAGCCAGTACAGCTATATGGTGGTGCTGGACGCGGATAGCGTGATGAGCGGTGAGTGTCTTACCGGTCTGGTGCGCATGATGGAAGCCAACCCGCGCGCCGGTATTATCCAGTCTTCGCCGAAAGCATCCGGTATGGATACGCTGTATGCCCGTTGCCAGCAGTTTGCCACCCGGGTCTACGGTCCGCTGTTTACCGCCGGTTTGCACTTCTGGCAGTTAGGTGAATCACACTACTGGGGGCATAACGCCATCATCCGTGTGAAGCCGTTTATCGAGCACTGCGCCCTGGCGCCGTTGCCAGGTGAAGGTTCGTTTGCGGGTTCTATCCTCTCCCATGACTTTGTCGAAGCCGCGCTGATGCGTCGTGCCGGTTGGGGGGTATGGATTGCTTACGATCTGCCGGGTTCTTATGAAGAGCTGCCGCCAAACCTGCTGGATGAGCTGAAGCGTGACCGTCGCTGGTGCCACGGTAACCTGATGAACTTCCGCCTGTTCCTGGTGAAAGGGATGCATCCGGTGCACCGTGCGGTGTTTCTTACCGGGGTGATGTCCTACCTTTCGGCGCCGCTGTGGTTTATGTTCCTCGCGCTTTCCACCGCGCTGCAGGTGGTGCATACCCTGATGGAACCGCAGTACTTCCTGCAACCGCGACAGCTGTTCCCGGTATGGCCGCAGTGGCGTCCTGAACTGGCGATTGCGCTGTTCTCGACGACCCTGACGCTACTGTTCCTGCCGAAGTTGCTGAGCGTGGTGTTGATCTGGTGTAAAGGTGCGAAGCCCTATGGCGGCGCGATTCGGCTGTTCTTCTCACTGCTGCTGGAAATGCTGTTCTCGGTACTGCTGGCGCCGGTGCGTATGCTGTTCCATACGGTATTTGTGGTGAGTGCTTTCCTTGGCTGGGAAGTGGTTTGGAACTCACCGCAACGTGATGACGATGCGACGCCATGGAGCGAAGCCTTTGCCCGTCACGGTTCGCAGCTGCTGCTGGGTGTGGTCTGGGCGGCCGGCATGGGGTGGCTGGATCTGAACTTCCTCTGGTGGTTAGCGCCGATTGTCTTCTCGCTGATCCTGTCGCCATTTGTGTCGGTTTTCTCCAGCCGCGCCAGCCTTGGGCTGGGCTCGAAGCGCGCCAGATTGTTCCTGATCCCGGAAGAGTATGATCCGCCGAAAGAGTTGCTGGATACCGAAGCGTATCTGCAGCTGAACCGCGAACGCGCGTTAAAACATGGCTTTATGCATGCGCTGTTCCATCCATCGTTCAATGCGCTGGCCAGCGCGCTGGCGACCTCACGTCACCTGAAGAGCGATATTCTGGAATATGCCCGTGACCGCCGTGTTGAGCAGGCGTTAAGCGATTCGCCAGCCAAACTTAGCCGCGATCAGCGTCTGAACTTGCTTAGCGATCCGGTGACTCTGGCGCGTCTTCACTATCGTTTGTGGCAGAACGCGGATAAGTATCACGACTGGATTGAACAATATCAGGCGTTGCAGCTTAACCCGCTGGCGATTCAGCCAGTGAAATAAGCAACAGGCGGCAGCGATGCCGCCTGTTTTGTTTTTACGTTAACTTTACAGATAATTTGCAGATTTCACCGGTGGTTGGTGCAGAATGCGCATTAGAATAAGCGCCCAATATTTATACGAGAGTTTTCATGATCGCTAAACTTAGCCGACTGCTGCTGCTGGCGGCCTGTATGGTTAGCTTAACTGGCTGCGGCAGTATTATCAGCAGAACCGTGTCCGGACAGGGGCATGGCAACCAGTATTATCCCGGCGTGCAATGGGATGTGCGTGACACCCCATGGCGCTTTCTGACCATTATCGACCTGCCGCTGTCCTTAGTGGTCGATACGCTGCTATTGCCGGTGGATATCCATCACGGACCCTATGAGTAATTAACGCTGGTCATCACCATAGTGGTTGTCGGAGTCGCTATTGTCATCTTCCCACTCTTCGGCAGCCGCCAGACCTTCTTCGCTATCCAGCGGGGGTTCCAGCTGAAATTCACCTTCATCCCATTCATGCAGGGTATTTTCGGCCTGCCACTCCTGACGGAGTTCTATTTCATCGAAGTCACCGTCAAAAATCGCCTGTGCCGCCTCGCCACTTTTTACCGGCAGGCATTCCCCTTCATCGCCTTCGTCGGTGAGAAATTCAGCCTGCCACATGATTTCGCCATCGCGCATCACATACTTTTGCAGGTTAAACTGGCTGACTGACGCTTCGTCCTCAGCGATGCCCGGATTATCCACCAGATACTCTTCGCGCGCGTTTTCGATAGCTTCTTCCAGTGTTGAGAACAATGTCATACTTCACTCCTTGCCTGAGAAACGAGGTTTTTAGAAAATGATAGTCGAAGATCGGTCAGGTAAAGGCCAGCGGGATAAAAAAAATTAATGTTGAGCTATCAGTGCGTTATATGATGATTTTTCTTATCATGCCGTTGTGTTAGCAGCAGGGCGCGCGAAAGGGCTGCCGCTTCACGCGCTGGCTGCCGCCTGAGAATTTATGCGCTATTATCGGCCTGACGGGGCAGCCTGAGTAAAGCTGTCGGCTGAGCTTAATCGACTGATACTATTACTTTTTCAGATTTTCACTCAGCGCTTTTTTCCATACAATGAGTAATGGTACTATCATTACAAATAATTGCTGAGGGTATTAACGATGGACTACATGAAGGAATCCGCTTATCACCATGTTGAAGAGACCCAGTCGACCGTGACTATCACGCGCAAGAAGGGCACCCGGTGTGAGCACTTTAATAAAATTGTCGATTTGGTGTTAACCGATCATATGGATGCCAAGACCCATATTGATAGCGAGAGCGGCGGTTATGATAAGGTGATCATCCTGAAATAGTTCGTTTACCACCCGCGTCAGCACTCTCCCTCTGATGTTTGTCCCAGGTGCTCACTACGATGCGATCGCGCCAGGTCCCCGACGTTGACGCCAGGTCACCCAGGTGTAGATCGCGTTAAACAGCACCACCGCCGCGGTGACCAGAAACACCGCGCGAAATCCCCAACTGGCGGAAACGGCCGCACCCATTAGCGGGCCGCTGACATTGCCAATATCACGAAATGACTGGTTGTAACTGAAGATACGACCGGCTATCTGATTGCTGACGTTATAGATCAGCAGCGTTTGTACCGCTGGCAGCAGAGCGCCGTCTGCGGCACCGAGCATAAAACGCAAAATACCCAGCTGCAGCGGCGACTGTACAAATGCCATTGGGATCAGTATCAGCACCGAAACGATGAGCATCACAATAAGAATCCGCTCCGGACCAATACGGTCGCCGAGTTGTCCGAGGCGCGGGGCGCTGATTAATGCCGCTACGCCCGGTATCGAGGCGATCATGCCGCTGATAAACGCCAGGTTCTGCGTGTGGCCCGCCAGTTCACGCACATATAATGTCAGGATTGGCGCAATTGAGCCGGTGGCAATCTGAATAATCATGGTGGTGATAAACAGCGCCAGCACCAGCCGGGGGCTTTTTATTGAGGAGAACACCTGGCGCAGATGCAGCAGATCCTTTTTTTGTACCGGGATAAAGGATTCACGAATACAGCACAGGGTGATGATAAAGCAACTAAACAGCAGACCCGCGGTAATATAAAACACCGGGCGCAGGCCAAAGCTGTCAGCCAGCAGGCCGCCAATTAACGGCCCGATTAGCGCGCCGCTTACCGCCCCGGTTGATAAGGTGCCCAGCGCCCAGCCGCTTTTATTACGCGGTACCTGGGTGGCAATCAGTGCATTGGCATTGGGCACAAAGCCGCCGAGCAGACCAAGCACCGCACGCAGCGCGAGGAATTGCCAGATATTGCAGGCGAGTCCCATCATCACCATCACCAGCGACATGCCGAGCGCCGAGCGCAGCAGCATAATTTTACGCCCTTTACGATCGGCCAGTCCGCCCCAGAAAGGGGAGGCGATGGCAGAAAACAGAAAAGTGATGCTGAACACCAGCCCGGACCACATATTCAGCTGTTGTGGGTCGGTAACACCAAGCAGCTCGACATACAGCGGAAGAAACGGCATAACCAGGCTGAACGCCATGCCGGTGAGGAAACATCCCAGCCAGGCAATGTACAGATTGCGCTTCCAGTTGATCGGTATTTCGTCCGCCGCCATAGCCCTGGCTTTCCTAGTCTGTATTAAATAATGAGCAAGCTAAGCATATTAGCGATTAGGCGTACGGATACAATGGATATTTTTATTTTGGCGAAATTACCGCGGGGCCGCTGATAGCCAACTGCCGCCGCCGGGGCGGGGGGATTTGACAGCGCGCCGGGGAGCCTTAAGCGCTCCCCGGCTGCCAGTCAGTAAAGTGAGGCTTCCCCTTCCGGGCGCGTTTTAAAACGGCGATGGAGCCACATATATTGTTCCGGCGCCATCAGCACGCTTTCTTCCACTACCCGGTTCATGCGCGCAGCGGTGGCCGCTTCGTTTTCCAGCGGCATATCAGTGACATCCGGCATAATGACTAACTCGTAGCCTTTACCATGCGGCAGGCGACGCGGAACAAAAGGGATCACTGCCGGTTTTCCACTGCGGATCAGCAGGTAGCTGCCTTTGGTGGTGGCGGCTTTATCCACGCCAAAGAACGGCACAAAGACGCTACTGCGCGGACCATAATCATGATCGGGGGCATACCAGATAATCTCGCCGTTTTTCAGCGCGCGGATCATGCCTTTCACATCTCTGCGATCCAGCATGCTTTTATTGGAACGCATGCGTCCCCAGGTTTGCAGCCAGTCGATCAGTTTATTGTCATTGGGCCGGTACACCCCGATGCCGGGATTATGAATGCCAAAAATCCGCGCGCCCAGTTCCAGCGTCAGAAAGTGCATCCCAATCAGCAATACCCCTTTTTGCTGCTGCTGCGCGCGCGTGATATGTTCCAGACCGCTGACGCTAAACCAGCGTTTAATCCGCCAGTCCGGCCAGAACCACGCCATACCGGTCTCCAGCAGACCCATACCAACGGATTCAAAGTTGCGCACCACCATCGCTTCGCGCTCGGCGGCCGGCATGGTGGGAAAACTGAGTTCGAGGTTTCGACGAGCGACAAAGACGCGTTGTCTCAGGAAACGCATTGAAAAGCGACCGAGTCCACATCCGAGGTAGTACAACACCGGGTAGGGGAGTAAAACGATCAGATAAAGCAGTCCCACCCCCAACCACATAAACCAGTAACGAGGATGCAATAATTCGCGAGAAAAGTGTGGCAATTGAGTCATATTCTTCCAGCTTAAATTGTTTGAAGCACTATTATGACGTCTATCTATTCAGTTGATTATGGCCTATTGTGCCATTTTTTACAGACTGGCTGAAATAAGTCGCTATTAATGGCGGGTTTGCAGGTAAAAACAGAGCGGATCGGCGGAACGCTCTGCCTGCGAACAATGTGCGCAGGCAGAGCGGGATTATGATTTAAACAGCCCTTTCACGGCATGGGGTTCCGAGCGCCAGTATTGCGGCGGAGCACTCACTTTGGCGCCCAACTGTGCCGCTGCATGCCATGGCCAGCGTGGATCGTAGAGCATGGCGCGCGCCAGCGCGACGGCATCGGCCTGGCCTTCCTGCAGAATCGCTTCAGCCTGGGCGGGTTGGGTAATTAAACCGACGGCAATCACCGGTATTGTCACCTGTTGTTTAATTGCCCGGGCAAAGGGCAGCTGGTAGCCCGGACCGACGTCGATCTTTTGCTGCGGCGACAGTCCGCCGCTGGAGACATGGATATAATCACAACCGATGGCTTCCAGCGCTTTACTCAGCGCCAGCGACTGCGACAGATCCCAGCCGCCATCCACCCAGTCAGTAGCGGAAATACGCACGCCCACCGGTTTGTTTATCGGAAACACGCGGCGCACTTCGCGGAAAATTTCCAGTACGATGCGCATCCGGTTCTCCAGGGAGCCGCCGTAGCGATCTTCACGCTGGTTAGAGAGCGGCGACAGAAACTGATGCAACAGATAACCGTGCGCCGCATGGATTTCAATCAGATCCAGCCCCAGCCGATCGGCGCGAATCGCGCTGTCGATAAAGGCCTGTCGGACCGCATCGATTTCACTCAGGGACAGCGCCTGCGGTTGGGCGTCAGCCGGGTGGAACGGCAGCGCAGAGGGCGCTGAAGTTTGCCAGCCGCCCTGCGCTGCGGACAGAAACCCGCCGCCGCGCCACGGAACGTCGCTCGAGGCTTTCCGCCCCGCGTGTCCCAGCTGGATACCGATCGGCATGGCGCTGTACTGTTTCACATCATTAAGCACCGCTGCCAGTGCCTGTTCGGTGGTATCATCCCAAAGCCCGAGATCCTGCGGCGTGATGCGGCCCGCGGCTTCGACCGCGGCGGCTTCCAGAATCATTAAGCCGGCGCCCGAAAGCGCGAGGTGGCCTAAATGGATGCGATGCCAGGCGGTCGCTTTACCCTGTTCGGCGGAATACTGGCACATCGGCGCAATTACGATGCGGTTTTCCAGCGACAATTTACCAATTTTCAGTGGGGTAAACAGTTGACTCATCGGGTTTCTCCATATTATTCACGGGGGTGACAGTAAGGACGCTAAGTGAATATTCAATGTTTAACCCATGTGGGTCAAGTCAGGAAGTGCTGTGGCAAAAGGGTAGCAGCCGCTGCCTGACGGCAAGAAAGTTTTTCACAAACATTATCACCAGGCGCAGAATCGGGTATCATGTCGCCGCTAAAATTTCTCTCTATTGCTTACAGGAACGTACACCATGCCAGTGTTACATAACCTTGTTTCCAATGAAGAGCTGAAGGCGCGCATGCTGGCTGAAAGCGAACCGCGCACGACGGTCTCTTTTTATAAATATTTCCATATTAACGATCCAAAAGCCTTCCGCGATGCGCTGTATCTGGCGTTTACCCGCTTGAAAGTCTTTGGTCGCGTTTATGTCGCCGCGGAAGGGATTAATGCGCAAATTAGCGTACCGGAAAGCCTGTATCAGCAAATGAAACAGATGCTGTATGGCTTTGATCCGGCGCTGAATAATCTGCGGATGAATATCGCCCTTGATGATGACGGTAAATCTTTCTGGGTACTGCGTCTGAAAGTACGCGACCGCATCGTGGCGGATGGCATCACTGACGAAAGCTTTGACGCCAGCGATGTCGGCGCTTATCTGAAAGCGGCGGAAGTTAACGCCATGCTCGACGATCCTGATGCGCTATTCGTCGATATGCGTAACCATTACGAATATGAAGTGGGCCATTTCGAACAGGCGCTGGAGATCCCGGCCGATACTTTCCGCGATCAGCTGCCAATGGCGGTTGATATGCTGCAGAGCGAAAAAGATAAAAAAATCGTGATGTACTGCACCGGCGGCATTCGCTGTGAAAAGGCCAGCGCCTGGATGCGCCATAACGGCTTTGAAAATGTCTATCATATCGAAGGCGGCATTATCGAATACGCCCGCCGTGCGCGTGAACAGGGGTTACCGGTACGCTTTAAAGGTAAGAACTTTGTTTTTGATGAGCGGATGGGGGAGCGAATTTCTGATGAGGTGATTGCTCACTGTCATCAGTGTGGCGCGGTATGTGATACCCACGTCAACTGCAAAAACGATGGCTGCCATCTGCTGTTTATCCAGTGTCCGGGTTGTGCGGAGAAGTTTCAACACTGCTGCAGTCCAGTCTGTATGGAAGAGCTGGCCCTCTCCCCGGAAGAGCAGCGGGCGCGCCGGGCGGGACGTGAGAACGGCAATAAGATTTTTAACAAGTCGCGCGGCCTGTTAAATACCACGTTGCGGATCCCGGGGCCGGAAAGCGATCGGTAAGCTTTACCGCTATCCTCGGGATGGGGGTAAATCATTGACACGGGCGGCATCAATGCCGCCCTACGATGCTGCCGCCCCGTGCGTTTACTGGCGAATACCTTCCAGTGAGATGATCAGCTGAACGTCCTGCGATGCCGGTCCCAGATCGGTAGTGATATTAAACTCTTTTAACGCGATTTTCCCTGCTGCTTCAAACCCTGCGCGGTAACCACCCCATGGATCCTTACCCTGACCGAGCAATTTTGCTTGCAGGGTTACCGGTTTAGTTACGCCATTCAGCGTCAGATCACCGCTGATATCCAGCTTCTCACCCTCTTTCTTCACTCCGGTTGAGACAAACGTTGCCTGCGGGAATTTAGCCACATTGAGGAATTCAGCGCTACGCAGGTGTTTATCACGCTCAGCATGATTGGTATCGACACTACTGGTATTAATGGTGACGTTAACTTTATCCGCTGCTGGATTGTTTTCATCGAAAGTGAAGCCGCCGTCAAAGTCCTTAAAACTACCGTACAGCCAGCTGTAACCCAAATGCTGGATGCGGAACTGGACAAAAGCGTGCTGGCCTTGCTTATCGATCTTGTAGTCAGCCGCGACGGCAGAACCGGCGCTGAACAGCAGTGCGGCGAGGGTTAATCCTGACAGGCTTTTCTTTAACATAAAGTTTCTCCATTGATAAATGTTAATCGATGCGCTGACCCAGCATCCGTTTTAAGGTGATATCACGGTCGATAAAGTGGTGTTTCAGTGCGGCAAGGCCATGAAGCAGCGAGATAATCACCACGCTCCACGCCAGATAAAGGTGAATATCACCGGCCAGATCGGCCTGTCCGCCACTGGCGGCCAGCGTTGCCGGTACCGAAATCAGACCAAACACGTCAATCGGTTTCCCCTCGGCGGTGGAGATCAGGTAGCCGGTAAACAGAATGGCGAACAGCAGCAGATACAGCAGCAGATGTGCCGCTATTGCGCTGATGCGCACCAGCCGCGAGTAGCTACTGAGTGGTTTCGGCGGCGGTGAAACAAAGCGCCAGATCAGGCGCAGAATCATCACCGCAAACAGCACCATGCCGATGCTTTTATGCAGTTCCGGCGCCTGGTGATACCAGTTGTCGTAGTAGCCCAGCGTCACCATCCACAGACCGAGCGCAAACATTCCGTAGACGGCTAAGGCTACCAGCCAGTGCAGCGTAATGGAGAGATAGCCAAAGCGGGTTGGCGTATTAGTTAACGACATAAGGTCACTCCCCCTAAATTCATGAATAGCAACGAGACTGAACAACTGGAAATCAAAAATCAACAGATTGTTTCGCTTACTAACAAATTAGCTAATCTTGTTGATTTAATTTGAATGATACTCGCAGTTTGTTTTCAGTTTTATCGTAAAATCTCCATCTCCATTGGTTTTGTATTAGATTTTTAGCGATCGGTAAAGCGGATAAGCAGAAGGGATTCGAGTGTTTTTTATCTAAAAAATTGAATGTTTATTAAATGAATTGTCAGTTGAATGTCATTTTATGTAAGTAAAAACGGTGTTTTAGCGCTGAATCATGTGGTGGTTGGCAGCAGAAAACTGGGCGGCGTAGCAGACCGCGACAATGAGCGACGATGCGACGGTTAACCGAGTGACAATCAGTGGCGGAATAAACAGGGGAGCCCCAAAAGACATTACTGGTGCTAAAAATCAATCAATAATTTTCTTATTGTTTCCTGATATTTTCCGAATAAAACCTTTATCCGTTGAGCAGAAAAAACTGTGCGGTAAATTATCCGCAGCCCGCCGAATTAAACCACAATTTTATTGTGGCTTAATTCGGCATAATAACCGTCAGGCATGACGGCTTAGCGGCAGGGAAAAAATTTATTTAAACCGCGACAGGGCAAAGGGGGATAAGTCAAATTCAGCTGTTTTACCGCTGGCAAATTGTGCGGCAATTTCGCCTAATACACTGGCAAATTTAAATCCGTGGCCACTTAGTCCGGTTATCACTAAACGTTCAGGATGGCCGGGCAGGGTATCAATAATAAAATCTTCGTCCGGTGAGTTATCATAAGTGCAGGCGGCACCATGCAGACAAACGCCTACTCCCGGCAGGAACGTGCGCATAAAGTTAAATACTTCGCTGCCATCTTCGGCAAATGCGCCAAATGCTTTACGCTGATCGGGATGGTCAATTTTCTGCCCGCCCTGATGTTTGCCTACTTTCAGTGCATTGTTATCGGCGGGAAAACCGTAGTACTGGATGCCATCCGGCATTTCAACGGTAAAGGCCGGAAACTTGTTGTTTTCACTGTAACGGCCATCGGCCTGATGCCATGAAAATACTTTTCGTACCGGCGTTACCGGTAGTTCAGGACAGAGCGCTTTAACCCAGGTTCCGGCGCTGATCAGCAACTTGTGGCCGCGAAAACGGCCGTCAGCGGTATTGACGATTTGAAAATCATTTTCTTTTTCAATGCTGTTCACCGCACAGTTAAATAACTGCGCGCAACCGGCTTTTTCTGCCAGCGTGATCCAGCTACGCACCGCCACCTCCGATTTCAGATAGCCAGACTGAGGTTCAAATACGCCAAGATAACCGTCAGGTACGGTAAACAGCGGCCAGCGTTTACGTACTTCATCCGCCTGTAACACCTGAATCTCAAGTTCAAATTCGCGCGCGCTGTCGATAACATTGCTAATAAATTCAGAGCTTATCGGCGCCAGATTAAGCACCCCGCTACGTTGCATAATCCGTTCGCCGCTCAGCGTTTCCAGCTGGTCCCACAGTTTTTGCGCCCGTAATACCAGCGGCACATAGCGGGCGCCCTCCCCATAGGCGTGGCGGATTAAGCGACTCTCGCCATGGTGGCTACCTTGCTGATGGGGCGGATGTGCGCCATCGATCATCAGTACTTTTAGGCCTGCCTGGGTAGCATAAAAACCTGCGGCAGCCCCTACCGATCCACTGCCTACCACGATTAAATCGTAAACCATCTGCCCGGCACTCCTCACTGCTGTCATCGATTTTATAAGGATAGCAAAAACTTAGCGGCAATAAAAAGGCACCCGTAGTGGGTGCCTTAAAATCGAACATCAGTCGGGCAGCATACATGCCACCCCTACGGTTGTACCAGAGCGGTTAATCGCTCCCGCACATCCTGATTAATGCTTTTTGTAATCTCGATCCTGGTATTCAGTTGCTTCTATCTTCGCGATGCCAGCTTCTAAAATGGAAATAAACTGCCTGGCAACATCAGTGGTTAACCAATAGGTCTGTCCCACTTCTGCTTCATCAGCAGGCTGTTCACCCGACGAAAGCGAATGTAGACGAATCATCATAGCGTCATAGCTGTCTACTGTACTGATATCCCATCCAACCAGGGGATGTGTTTGGATTACATCTTTGTTTCTGTCCATTATAACCCCCTTATTACTCGCGAAAACGAAGTGATTTATCGAGGTTTCAATGCGGCTTTTTTTACATAGAGCGAGTTAATTATAACAGCATATTTACTATTGATGGGATGAAAAGTGTGCGATCAGTAAAATGAAATCCTGAATGAACAATATTCAGCAGCAATAGTTAATTACATTTATCGGCACAAAAAATAAAAACTTCCGCATTTGCGGAAGTTTTTTTTCAGATTGTTGCGTCCGGCTGGGCTTTGAGCAGGCCGTTGCGCTTTTCCAGTTCCGCGGCGAGACGACTGAAATGCTGTTGCATGTTCTCATCGTGATTCTGGTTTTGTGATTCCAGACGCAAACTGTGAATCAGCAACTGATTCGATTTTTCGTCCAGACAAAAGGAAAGATAAGAAAAGGCATTTTCCAGTACCGTTAAGCGGCGTTGTTGATCGCTGATCAGCGCCAGCAACTCACCAAAGGTCATCGCCTCTTCGGGTTTCTCTGCAGTCATGGGTAACACCTCCTGTAAAGCATCACAGGCGCAAGAATATGCTATCGCCAGATAACAGTCTATACCCGTTCTGCACAGTTGAAATGCCAGCAAGCGTTTTCTGACAGCGGTAGGGATTAACCGGGAAGGGGTAAGTAAAAAAAGCCGGATGGCGACACCCGGCAAAGAGACGACTGGTGCAAATCATTGACAAGGGCGGCAGAGCTGCCGCCATCAGGCGGTGATAAACCAGTCGTCCGCACTTTCCCACGTCTCCTGCAGGATATCGCTGATGAGATCTTTTTGTTCTTTTCCGCCGCCCAGCACACTCAGGCCGTTGGCGCTGGCATAACGTACCGATACGCGATTATCCGTGTCAGGAAACTGTTTATCGATACGTTTTGTGAGTTCCTGCGTCAGCGCTTCAAGTGCGCCAGCGGGCAGGGGAGTGGTTTTTGCTACAGTGACTTCTACACGCATGAGAGCCTCCGATAAGTATACTGTTTATTTATACAGTCAACCCCAGCGGGAAGCAACAAAAAAATGGGAAGCGCAGGCTTCCCGGGGTGAAATCAGAGTTCTACCGACCAGTTCAGGGTCTCTCCGGCGAGGAATGGAATCAGCGTATCGTTGCCCAGCGGAATGCTTTCAGCGACGGTATAAGGCCGACGAACCAGTTTAATTTTGCCTTCATTTAGCGGCAGGCCATAAAAGCGCGGGCCATTTTCCGCACAGAAGGCTTCGAAATGTTGCAACGCATCCATCTGTTCGAATACCGTGGCATAAGCAGCCAGCGCGGTTGGCGCATTGAACACCCCGGCACAGCCACAGCTGGCTTCTTTACGCTGACGGCTGTGCGGAGCGGTGTCGGTACCAAGGAAGAAACGCGGGTTACCGCTGGCGATAATCTGACGCAGGGCGTCCTGATGCACGTTGCGCTTCAGAATCGGCAGGCAGTAAAGATGCGGGCGCACGCCGCCCACCAGCATATGGTTGCGGTTAAACATCAGATGCTGCGGCGTAATAGTGGCGCCAAGATAATCATTCGCTTCCGCCACATAGGCGGCGGCTTCTTTGGTGGTGATATGTTCAAACACCACTTTCAGCTGCGGGAACTGCCTGCGCAGCGGATCCATTACATTTTCGATAAAGCGCGCTTCACGATCAAAAATATCGATATGGGCATCGGTCACTTCACCGTGGATAAGCAATGGCATGCCGATTTTTTGCATACGCTCCAGCACTGAAGCGATAGCGGCAATGCTGGTAACGCCGTGACTGGAGTTGGTGGTCGCGTGCGCCGGGTAGAGTTTAGCGGCGGTAAATACCCCGGCGTGGAACCCTTTTTCCACTTCATCCGCGTCGAGCGAGTCAGTCAGGTAGCAGGTCATTAGCGGCTGGAATTCATGCCCGGCCGGCAGCGCCGCGAGAATACGTTCGCGATACGCGATGGCGCTGGCGACGCTGGTTACCGGCGGCACCAGATTGGGCATCACAATCGCGCGACCGCACACCGCACTGGTAAAGGGCAGCACGGCCTGAAGCATCTCATCATCACGCAGATGGATATGCCAGTCGTCAGGGCGGCGAATGAGTAATTGCTGGGGTTGTGCAGTCATTAATTATGCTCCGGCAGGGAAGGGAATTCATATGGCGGTTCTGAGCCGGGTACTAAGGATAGGGATAAAAGCAACCGATTGCACTTGCTTTGTGAGGTCAAACAAAAAAAAGCCCCCGATTCACGAGGGCGCAATATCAGTTGGTAAACGGGATCACCAGTTCGCCGGGTTTCACCTCTAACCCTTTGGCAAACTTCTTCGCCAGCGATTCGGCTTTACTGCGATCGGCGCTGAGCACATACGCCGGTTTCTGATTAAAATAGCTCTTCAGCGACTGATCAAGATAGGGCGTCAGGGTTTTGAGCACCGACTGCATTTTTTCCGGCTGCACCTGGGCATCGACAATTTGCATATCTTTCAGGAATACCGCGCCTTGCTGCTGATCAAACACCGGCTGCGCTTTCATCGTCAGCTTCATATCGGCTTTTTGCGGGCCAAACAGCGAGGTGATATCGACCTTCGCCGTGCCGGTGATCATCACTTTATTCGGTTCTTCACGGCCAATCTGGCTGTTGAGGTCGGTCAGCACAATATGCGCATCAACCAGCCCGGCAACGCCAATCTGCTTCTGATAGTTATTATGTTTTTGCAGGGCCTGATTCACTTCCTGCTCACTGATGCTGTACTGCGTCAATTGATTACAACCCGCAAGCAGACCGACGAGAATCAGGGCAACCAGCCCGGGAAATACCTTTTTCATGCTTGTCCTCTGTATTTATCATCATGCAAACTGCGCTGATTACCGCGCAATAGCTTGCCCGAGAGGACAGCAAGAGTCACCAGGAGATCGCCGAAATCAGCTGACAAATGGGCAAGGAAATGTGTCGCCGCCAGCGGACCCCTCTGGGTTCAGCTGGCGGCGCGGGCGTTAAATCGCCACCGAAGAGAGCAGGTTAACCTGTGCCTGTTTGGCCATATTGTCGCGGTATTCAGCGACACGGGTCGGGTATTCGATGCCGGCGACCAGCGACAGTGAGCGTAACAGCGGGAACAGATGAATATCATCCTCCGACAGTTCGCCGTTAACCGCGTTTGGCTTGACGATCAGTTTTTCCAGCTGGCGCAAATCATCGCTGACTTTTTTAATCAATCCGGCGGAGTGCTGCTGCAGTTCGTCGAAGCTGCCGAGGGCGGCTTCTTTTTTGCTCCTGAAATAGCGGCGCGCTTCCGGGGTGGCAAACTCAGCAAAAGGCGCCGCGGCCATCCGCGGCAGCAATAGTTTATTAACGTATTGGTTAATATGGCGCAGCCAGTTAGCGATTGCCGGATTGGTCTGGCCGGTCAGCAGCGGCTCACGATCTTTTTGGTCGATAAAGTGCACAATGTCCATGCTTTCCGGCATGCAGCTGCCATCTTCTTTCTGCAGGATTGGCGCCATCTTCTGGCCAATCAACCGTTTCGGCGTCTCTTCATCGTCATTGAGCAGCACCACCAGTTCAATAGGTAAATTTTTCAGGCCAAAGATCATCCGCGCCTTGACGCAAAACGGGCAGTGTTCATAGATATACAGTTTCATCGCACCTTCTCCTTGCACCACTGCTTATGGCTGGCGCCGTTAGCAATGTTTTGAATGTATTGGAGAAGTATGGGTCAGATTAGCGCAGAGGGCAAACCGGCAGCCTAGCTGCCACTGAGCATCACCGGCGCAATAGCGCGCGGATGGAACTGCCACCATAGAGCAAAAAGCGTAATGAAACCGATGATCCCCAGCAGTAGCCATGGCAAGGTCGGCATGGCCAATTGCTGACCGATATCGAACATCCAGCCGCCGCCGCTGTAGCCGAGCGCGCCACCCAGCGCCAGACCTAAACGGCTGAAGCCCATATAGCTGCCGCGGGCTCGGGCATGCGCCAGCGATGCGCTAAGGGTTTCCCGTGCCGGTTCGGCAATAATCGAGCCAATATAAAAGGTGCAGATCAGCATAAACACCTGTTGCAGAGTGCTGGCCAGCCCTACCGGGATCAGACTTAAGGTCATAATCAGCAGCCCGACCATCAGACGCTGTTCCAGACGAAAGCGCTTTTCACTCCAGCGCGCCAGCGGATAGAGTAGGGTTAGCGATAACGCGGCTTCAATGGCATACATCCATTTTACCGCCTGCGGTGCGCCGGCAATCTGATTGACCACAATCGGCAGCATTAACATCACCTGTACGGCGAGGGCATAGTAACCGGTCAGCGTCAGCACATAGGCGCAAAAGCGCCGGTCTTTCAGGACCCGCGCCATACCGTCGCGCATGGGTGTCCGTACCGTCGAGATCCGCCATGCCGGCAGCAGCAATGCATTACACAGCGCCGCCAGCACAAATACCGCCGCGCCGGCCCAGCATACCAGCCGAAAGTCATACGCCAGTAGCCAGCTGCCCAGCAGAGCGCCGATGACCGCGCCTGCGCTGTCCTGCATCATCAGCAGCGAAAAAAAGCGCCCGCGCTGCTGTGGGCGGATCAATTTCACCACCAGCGCGGTGCGCGGCGGATCAAACAGCGTACCGCCGAGGCCGGTGAGTAAGCAGGATAACCACAGCACCCAGGGGTCATGGGCCAGCGCCATACTGATAAAGCCTGCGGCGCGCAGCAGCATACCGGTGATAATCAGCGGTTTAGCGCCAAAGCGGTCGGCTATTGCGCCGCCAAAAATCCCTAATCCCTGCTGCACCAGCTGACGTAAGCCGAGCGCAATCCCTACCACCAGGGCGGCCCAACCCAGTTGTTCGACAAAGTGGATGGAGATCAGCGGAAACACGACAAAAAAACCCAACACCACCAGCATGTTGTCTAATAAGAGAAAATATTTTCCGAGGCATCGTGCCCGCGCAACCCGAGACATGCGTGTTCCTGCGTGAAGAGAGAGGGGAGTAAACCTTCCAGTTGGTCTATTTTCCTCCTAAGTTGCTGGATTTCACAGTAATAAGCGGATGATATTTTTTTATCGACATGGTGCAATGAGTGCGCTGATATTGGTACTTAACGCGCAAAATTGCCCGGCAGTGTTGCGCAAGGTTTTACCCCAGGTAAAGATGACGGTTATAGTAAATGCTGGCTGGCAAGAAATAGTCGGTGATATAAGAGCTGTGCACCGGATAAGCCGCCGTCTGATGTTCAATCGATTTCTTTTATCGGCCATGGAATTCAGGAGAAAAGATGTTTGGCTATCGTTCTGCTGCACCGAAAGTGCGCCTGACAACAGACAGATTAGTGGTACGTCTTGTCCACGAACGTGATGCCTGGCGGCTGGCTGATTACTACGCGGAAAACCGCGCTTTTTTAAAGCCCTGGGAGCCGGTACGTGACGAAAGCCACTGCTATCCTTCCGGCTGGCAGGCGCGACTGGGTCTGATTGCTGATATGCACAAGCAGAGTAGTGCCTTCTATTTCATTGTTATGGATCCGGAGGAGACTGAAGTGCGCGGCGTCGCTAACTTCAGCAATGTGCTGCGCGGCTCATTCCATGCCTGTTATCTGGGCTATTCGCTGGGTGAAAAGTGGCAGGGGCAGGGCATGATGTTTGAAGCGTTGCAGGCGGCGATTCGCTATATGCAGCGTCAGCAGCGGATGCATCGCATTATGGCTAACTATATGCCGCATAATGCGCGCAGCGGTGATTTACTGGCGCGCCTGGGTTTTGAGAAAGAGGGCTATGCCAAAGATTATCTGTTAATTGATGGTCGCTGGCAGGATCATGTCTTAACCGCTTTAACCACCGATGAATGGACGCCGGATCGCCGCGGACAATAATAACCGAGGTTTTGTGATGAAAACTGTGCTGACGCCTGTCGAGGCGCGCGTTGTTGGCTGCCTGCTGGAAAAGCAGGTCACCACGCCCGATCAATATCCGATGTCACTGAATGGCGTTGTTACTGCCTGTAATCAAAAATCCAATCGTGAACCGGTGATGTCGCTTACTGAAAGCGCGGTGCAGGAAGCGCTCGATCTGCTGGTGCGAAAACATCAGCTCAGCACCCTGAACGGCTTTGGCAATCGGGTGGTGAAATATGAACAGCGGTTCTGTAATTCGGCGTTTGGCAATCTGAAACTGAGCAGTGCTGAACTGGCGCTGGTCACCAGTTTATTGCTGCGCGGCGCGCAAACCCCTGGCGAGCTGCGCACCCGCAGCGGCCGGTTGCATGAGTTTGCCGATATGGCGGAAGTGGAACAGACGCTGGAAAATCTGCAAAACCGCGAAGATGGCCCGTTTGTGATGCGTCTGGCGCGCGAACCGGGCAAGCGCGAAAGCCGCTATATGCATCTGTTTAGCGGCGAGGTTAACGAGCTGGATTTTGTCACGCTCCCGGCGTCAGGCGGCGAAAATAGCGAGCTGGCGGAAAGAGTCAATGTGCTGGAAGCGGAAGTGGCCAGCCTGAAGCAGCAACTTGCTGCACTGTTAGCGGAAAAAGGATCCTGAGATGGCGACGCAACTACGGGTCGGAGTGGTCGGTCTGGGCGGTATCGCGCAAAAAGCCTGGCTGCCGGTGGTGAGTAAAACCGAGGGCTGGCTATTAGCCGGCGCTTTTTCACCGAATCAGCAAAAAGCGCAGCTGATCTGCGACAGCTACCGGATGCCCTGTTTTCCCAGCCTGCAACAGCTGGCCGCAGAGTGCGATGCGGTATTTGTTCATAGCAGCACCGCCACACATTTTGCCATTGTCGGCGAGTTGCTGCGGGCCGGGGTGGATGTCTGTGTCGATAAGCCGCTGGCCGAGACGTTACGCCAGGCCGAGCAGTTGGTTGAACTGGCGCATAAGAGCGGGCGTAAACTCATGGTGGGCTTTAACCGGCGTTTTGCCCCGCGCTATCTGCAGCTGAAAGCCAGCCTGGTTGATACCGCATCGATCCGAATGGATAAGCACCGTAGCGACAGCGTCGGTCCGCACGATCTCCGCTTTACTTTGCTCGATGATTATCTGCATGTGGTCGATACCGCGCTATGGCTGGGCGGCGGCGCCGGCACTCTGCGCCATGGCAGCATTCAGACCAATGATGCCGGTGAAATGCTGTATGCCGAGCACCATTTCACCCTTGGCAGCACCCAGATAACCACCAGTATGCACCGTCGCGCCGGCAGTCAGCGTGAAGCGGTGACGGCGGTCTGCGATGGCAGTGTGTATCAGATTAACGATATGCGCGACTGGCAACAGGAAACCGATGGCAAGATGTTGTCAGACCCGATCCCGGGCTGGCAAACCACGCTGGAGCAGCGGGGATTTGACGGCGCCGCGCGTCATTTTATCGCCTGCGCGCAAAACCAGACGGCGCCGCAAACCTCGGGCGAGCAGGCCCTGCTGGCGCAGCGGCTGGTAGAGAAAATGTGGCGTGACGCGGATAAAGAATAATCCGTTGTTCAGCCTAAATATTACCTGGCGTTGTGGTTATTTCCCACCGTATCAGTAGACTAGCCGCTGTTTATCCGGCGAGGCTGTTCTCGCCCCTGGGGTCACGCAGCGGACTCTCTTATTTTCAGGAAGCGCAGTAAACCATGAATTTGTTGAAATCGTTGGCTGCGGTCAGCTCAATGACCCTTTTTTCGCGTGTGCTGGGTTTTGCCCGCGATGCCATAGTGGCGCGAGTGTTTGGGGCCGGTATGGCCACCGATGCTTTTTTTGTCGCGTTTAAGTTGCCCAATTTATTGCGGCGCATCTTTGCCGAGGGCGCTTTTTCACAGGCGTTTGTGCCGATTCTCGCCGAATATAAAAGCAAGCAAGGGGAGGAGGCGACCCGGGTATTTGTCGCCTACGTCTCGGGGTTACTGACGCTGGTGCTGGCGATTGTCACTTTTATTGGCATGATTGCCGCGCCATGGGTGATTCTGGTGACCGCACCGGGCTTTGCCGATACCGCCGATAAGTTCGCCTTAACCTCCTCGCTACTGCGGATTACTTTCCCCTATATTTTATTGATCTCAATAGCATCGCTGGCCGGGGCGATCCTGAATACCTGGAACCGCTTTTCGGTGCCGGCGTTTGCGCCGACGCTGCTCAATATCAGCATGATTGCGTTTGCGCTGTTTGCTGCGCCGCATTTTCATCCGCCGGTGCTGGCGCTGGCCTGGGCGGTGGTGGTCGGTGGGGTGTTGCAGCTGGGCTATCAGCTGCCGCATCTGAAAAAAATCGGCATGCTGGTGATGCCGCGTTTGAACCTAAAAGATGCGGGTGTCTGGCGGGTGATGCGCCAGATGGGGCCGGCGATCCTCGGCGTTTCCGTTAGCCAGATTTCACTGATTATCAATACTATTTTTGCCTCGTTCCTTGTTTCAGGTTCGGTGTCGTGGATGTATTACGCTGACCGCCTGATGGAATTTCCCTCGGGTGTGCTGGGGGTAGCGTTGGGTACGATTCTGCTGCCGTCGCTGGCGAAGAGTTTTACCAGCGGCGATCATGATGAGTATTCACGCCTGATGGACTGGGGGCTGCGTCTCTGTTTTGTGCTGGCGTTGCCGAGCGCGGTGGCGCTGGGCATCCTCGCCAAACCGCTGACCGTTGCCCTGTTTCAATACGGTAAATTTACCGCCTTTGATGCCGCCATGACCGAGCGCGCGCTGATTGCTTACTCCGTCGGGCTGATGGGGTTGATCGTAGTTAAAGTACTGGCGCCGGGTTTTTACTCGCGCCAGGATATTAAGACGCCAGTAAAAATTGCCATTATCTGCCTGATTATGACGCAACTGATGAACCTGGCATTTATTGGGCCGCTAAAGCATGCCGGGCTGGCGTTGTCGATTGGGCTGGCGGCCTGTTTGAATGCCGCGCTGCTTTACTGGCAGTTGCGTAAGCAGAAAATCTTCCAGCCGCAACCGGGCTGGTTTAGCTTTCTGCTGCGTCTGTTTATTGCGGTGGCGATCATGGC
This sequence comes from Pantoea sp. B65, assembly GCF_047308185.1. Taxonomy (NCBI): domain Bacteria; kingdom Pseudomonadati; phylum Pseudomonadota; class Gammaproteobacteria; order Enterobacterales; family Erwiniaceae; genus Pantoea; species Pantoea sp. B65. The sequence goes on along the minus strand of NZ_JAHXPU010000036.1, from coordinate 474,038 downwards.
TGCGGCGCTGCTGGCAATGAACCAGGTGATGCCGGACTGGGATGTCGGCAATATGGTCTACCGCTTATCGCGACTGGCGGGGGTGTGCGTGGTCGGTGGCGGCGCTTATTTCCTGATGCTGGGTCTGATGGGCTTTCGCCCGCGCGATTTTGCCCGCCGTACGGTAATCTAACGGCAAAAGGCGGCATATATGCCGCCCCTGGGCGCGAATCTCCGGAATATTATTGGGGAGCCATTTATGGCTCCCGCTCTGCGAATTTGCACTCCGGCAACGCGAGATTAAATCTTGCGGCTGACGAAAGCAGCCGATTGGGTCTGGCCATCCGGGCCATAAAATGGCTGGCTGATTTTCGGTTTCAACACAGAAAGCGCCTGCTCATTATATTCTATTTGCTGGTTGAGAAGCATACCACTGTGTCGGTTGGTATTGTGCAGCTTGACAGTCTGTTGCTGGATTGATGCCCAACGTCTCGCCAGTTCCGGCTGCGTCTCGTAGGGGGCCTGCAGGCCGAGGCGTTTTTCCGCCTGATGGCGCATCCCGTCAAGATAGTTGATGGTGTTAAGCAATGAGCTTTTGTCTTCAGTAATACGCTGGAGTAAGTTACTGTTAATCCGCCCGGCAGAAAGTTGCTGCTGCTCGGCGTCCATGACTTCCATCAGCGACGAAAGCACTTCCTGCATTTTTTCCAGCGCGGTCAGTAAGCTGTTCATAGCGATTAGTTACCCTGCAAATAGTCTTTAGTTTCCTGGATCAGAGCATCGGCAATTTTGCCGCTGTCCATTTTCAGTTCGCCATTACGGATGGCGGTTTTCAGTTGCTCTACGCGCGCGCTGTTAATATCCTGACTGCCGGGCTGCATCAGCTGTGACTGTGCTTCGCTCAGTTTGACCTGAGTGCCCGAGGCGGCAGACGCTGTGGCAGCAGTCGTTTCACTTTGGCGCGTTTTGCTGGCGGACGCATCACTGTTTTCACGTGGTTGTACGGTGGCAACGGGGTTCGATGCTTGGGTTCTGTCGATACTCATAAACTGGCTCCTGTAAGCTCAGGCAATCAATGATCAAATAGTAGTATATTTCTTAATTACTCTATCGGCAGAAAAACGGCCAGCTTTAGTGGCTTATAGCGATATAAGAATATTCCCATCCGCATCCACCTTTCCACTGACTATTTGACCATTTCCCATCCGGACTCTTACTGGCTGCGTCGCGGTTGCGTTATTCATCGCACGCCCTTCGCTGGTGGCATTAAATCCATTCCCCTGGGCAATTACAATTACGTTCTGACCGGCTTTTACGCGCCATGGCTGACGCACCATCGATAAGGTTAGCGGCTGACCTGGAGTGATATCGCGGATAGAGATCGCTTCGACAATTTGCTGTGGATCGACTATTACGCGGGCAGGCAGAACATCAAGACGCCCGTGCTTAATACTCAGATCGCTGGCTTTCAGGGCACTACCGCGCGCCACCTGGCGCGACGTCACCACATAATCACCTGTCACCTGAACTTGTACCTGCAGATAGCGACGTTCCTGACCGCAGTTGGCGGCTACGCTAATCATACCCCACTGACGGCTATTAGCTGCCACGAAAAACTGTGGCGTATCGCATTGCGGCCATTGTGCGGCCGGAGTGCGTAACACCACGGTTAAATTTTCGGCATGCGTAGCATCACGCGCTTTAAAGAATTGAGTTAACTGAGTGGTTAAATCAGCGGCATCGGTATGAAGGCTTAACAGGCCAAACAGGCCCGCCAGCAAAGGAGTGACCCTACGCATTATCTTATCCCCACATTGCAATATGGCCGTAATTCTACGCGTATGCGCGACAAGTCAAGCCGCAAAATAGCGACGATTTTTAGCGTTATTCATTCGATAGTCCTTCCCGTAACGCGCTTATCCTGTCAGCTCGAAATTCTCAATTTGTGTTGTGGAGGAAGCATGCTCGACAAACTGGACGCAGCGCTAAATTTTGGCACTGAAGCGCTAAACCTGAGGGCTCAGCGTCAGGAAATCCTGGCGTCCAATATCGCTAACGCCGATACCCCGGGTTATCAGGCGCGTGATATCGATTTTTCCAGCGAACTGAAACGTGCAGTTGAGCAGGGTCGGGCGCAGGGTTCCGGGTTGTCGCTGGCGTTAACGTCGGCACGCCATATTCCGGTGTCGAATGCGCAGGCGCCGGCGCTCGATTTGATGTACCGCATTCCTGACCAGCCAGCGATGGATGGCAACACGGTAGATATGGATCGCGAACGCACGCAGTTTGCGGATAACAGCCTGAAATACCAAACCGATCTGACACTTATCAGCAGCCAGATTAAAGGCATGCTGAGTGTCCTTCAGGGGCAATAACTATGGCACTGCTTAATATTTTTGATATCGCCGGTTCGGCGATGACAGCACAGTCACAGCGAATGAACGTCAGCGCCAGTAACCTGGCCAACGCCGATAGCGTCACCGGGCCAGATGGTCAGCCTTACGTCGCCAAACAGGTGGTGTTTCAGGTAGATGCCGCGGCGGGACAGGCTACCGGAGGGGTGAAAGTGGCCCAGGTGGTTGATGATCCCACGCCCGCAAAACTGGTGTACGACCCGGGTAATCCGATGGCTGATGAAAAAGGCTATATCAAGATGCCTAACGTCGACGTGGTGAGTGAAACGGTGAATACCATGTCAGCGTCCCGCAGTTACCAGGCCAACGTAGAAGTCCTCAATACCGTGAAATCGATGATGATGAAAACTCTGACCATGGGTCAATAACGGAGAAGCACAATGGGCATAGCTGTAGGTGTCAACGACTCACTTGATAACACCACTATCACCAGTTCCAGCACAACAGATAGCAGTGCAACCGACTTACAAAGTAGCTTCTTGACGCTGTTAGTGGCGCAGTTGCAAAACCAGGATCCGACGAATCCGATGGAAAACAGCGAGCTGACTTCACAGCTGGCGCAGATTAATACCGTAAGCGGCATTGAGAAATTGAACACCACCCTGGCGTCAATTTCCAGTCAGATTAACAGCAACCAGTCACTCGATGCATCTACTTTAATCGGTCAGGGCGTGATGATTGACGGGTCGCAGATTCTGGTCGGAAGCAGTACCACGACGCCGTTTGGTATCGATTTGGAAACAGCATCGGACAGCACCACCGTTACCATTTCAGATTCCAGCGGAGCTGTAGTTCGGACCATCGATTTAGGTGGTCTGACAGCCGGTGTACATAGCTACTCCTGGGACGGAACCCTGACCGATGGCTCTACCGCGCCGGATGGTAAATATACCTTTACGATTGCTGCGAGCAGTGGAACCACGCAGCTGGTGGCTCAGCCACTGAACTATGCGTTGGTTAACGGTGTGACCAATAGTAGCAGTGGCGCTGTATTAGACCTCGGGACGATGGGTACTGCCACGCTCGATGAAATCAGTCAAATTCTTTAATCACAAATTTAACGTTTATCAGGAGTGACACATGGGCTTTTCTCAAGCGGTCAGTGGCTTAAACGCAGCGTCCAGTAACCTTGACGTCATTGGTAACAACATCTCTAACTCAGCAACATCAGGTTATAAATCCAGCACTATCGCTTTTGCCGATATGTTTGCTGGTTCAGATATTGGTATGGGGGTGAAGGTTGCTGGCGTGATTCAGGACTTTACCGACGGTACGACGACGTCCACCAGCCGTGGCCTGGATGTGGCGCTGAGCGGCCAGGGTTTTTTCCGCCTTAGCGATGATACCGGTGCGGTCTACTACAGCCGTAACGGTCAGTTTACCCTGGATGAAAACCGTAATCTGGTGAATATGCAGGGCCTGACCGTGACCGGTTATGGCGTTAGCGGTACGCCGCCAACCGTGCAGACGGGTTCGGATCCGGTGGCATTGAGCATCCCCACCACACAGATGTCGGCGAGCGCGACTACTACTGGCGCTCTGGTCGCCAACCTGAACTCTTCTGACGATACCTTAACCACTGCAGGTTTCGACATGGCCGACGCGGATACCTATAACGCCAAGACCACCATGACTACCTACGATTCGCTGGGTAATGCGCACGCCATTGATCTCTACTTTGTTAAAACTGCTGACAACACCTGGCAGTTGTATTCCAACGACTCCAGCAGCACCACCACAGCCACTACTGGTCCAACTGCAATGACCTTTAACAGCAGTGGTGTGATGACCTCTGCCAGCACGCTTACCATCCCGTTGGGTGACCTGAATGGTGCAACTGGCCAGGATTTTGAACTGAGCTTCACCAACAGCATGCAGCAGAATACCGGCTCAAACACCTTTGGTAACCCGACTCAGGACGGTTACAAGCCTGGGGAGCTGACCAGCTACCAGATAAACGATGACGGTACCATTGTTGGCAACTACTCCAACGAAAAGACCCAGGTTCTCGGTCAGATCGTATTGGCTAACTTCGCTAACTCCGAAGGTCTGCAATCAATGGGTGACAACGTATGGAAAGAGACTTCATCTTCTGGTCAACCTTTGCTTGGGCTGGCGGATACCGGCAACCTCGGAAGCCTGACTTCGGGCGCCCTTGAGGCCTCTAACGTCGACCTGAGTGCTGAACTGGTGAATATGATTGTGGCGCAGCGCGCCTATCAGTCTAACGCCCAGACCATCAAGACTCAGGATCAGATCCTTAACACGCTGGTTAACCTGCGTTAATGCGCTAACGAGATTGCCTTATGGATCACGCGATATATACCGCTATGGGCGCAGCCACGCAGACGCTCAATCAGCAGGCGGTCACCGCCAGCAACCTGGCCAACGCCTCTACTCCGGGCTTCCGTGCGCAGCTTAATGCGCTGCGTGCGGTGCCGGTGGAAGGTTTGTCGTTGCCAACACGTACCCTGGTAACGGCTTCGACACCGGGCGCCGATATGTCCCAGGGGGCAATGGATTATACAGAGCGCGCACTGGATGTGGCCGTACAGCAGGATGGCTGGCTGGCAGTGCAATCTGCTGATGGCAGTGAGGCGTATACCCGCAACGGTAATATGCAGGTCAGTCCCGCCGGGCAACTGACGATCCAGGGCAATCTGGTGATGGGTGACGGGGGACCGATTGCGATACCGCAAGGTGCGGAAATCACCATTGCTGCTGACGGTTCCATTACTGCGTTGAATGCAGGCGAAGCCCCTAACGCGTTGGTTCAAATCGGACGTTTAAAACTGGTGAAAGCCGATGGAAAAGAAGTGACGCGTGGTGATGATGGCATGTTTCGTCTCACCGAATCAGCTCAGCAGCAGCGCGGCGCCGTATTGCAGGCAGATGCCTCGGTGAAGGTAATGCCGGGGGTGTTGGAGGGGAGTAACGTTAAACCGGTGGAAACCATGGTTGATATGATCACCAACGCCCGACGTTTTGAGATGCAGATGAAAGTAATCTCCAGCGTCGATGACAATGAACAACGCGCGAACCAGATTCTTAACATGAGCAGTTAAGGGCAGAGGAAAACACTATGATTCGTTCTTTATGGATAGCGAAAACCGGTCTTGATGCTCAGCAAACTAACATGGATGTTATCTCAAACAACCTGGCTAACGTTAGCACCAACGGCTTTAAACGCCAGCGTGCGGTGTTTGAGGATCTGATGTATCAGACCCTGCGTCAGCCAGGTGCGCAGTCGTCTGAGCAGACCACGTTACCAACCGGCTTACAGATTGGTACCGGTACCCGTCCAGTCGCCACCGAGCGTTTGCACAACCAGGGCAACCTGTCGCAGACCGAGTCATCGAAGGATGTGGCGATTAACGGTCAGGGTTTCTTCCAGGTGCAGATGCCTGATGGTACTACCGCTTATACCCGCGATGGTTCCTTTCAGACTGATGCGAATGGTCAGCTGGTAACCAATGGCGGTTTTCCGGTGCAACCGGCGATCACCATTCCGGCAAACTCACTTAGCATGACCGTTGCGCGTGACGGTACTGTCAGCGTAACTCAGCAGGGACAAACCGCATCGACCACTGTCGGACAATTAACCCTGAGTACGTTTATGAATGATGCGGGCCTGGAGAGTGTGGGTGAGAACCTGTATCTGGAAACCCAGGCATCGGGTACGCCTACTGAGAGTACACCAGGCCTGAACGGTGCTGGCTTGTTGTATCAGGGGTATGTGGAAACCTCTAACGTCAATGTGGCGGAAGAGCTGGTCTCCATGATCCAGACGCAGCGCGCTTACGAAATTAATAGTAAAGCGATCAGCACCTCCGACGAGATGTTGCAAAAGCTGGGTCAGGTCTGACGTCGCTTAGCGTTGCAGTAAGGGCGAGGCGTACCTCGCTCTCATTACAGACTTTAAAAAAGGTAGTGATTACGTGGCGAAGCAATTATATCTCAAGCCTGGACGTTTGTTGGTAGCCAGTTTGTTACTGACCCTTAACGGTTGCGCCTTAGTTCCGCGGACCCCACTGGTGGATGGCTCGACAACGGCGCAGCCGCTGCCCGCTTCGCCGCCAACGGTAAACGGATCGATTTTTCAGGGGGTAATGCCGATGAACTACGGCTATCAGCCGCTGTTCGAAGATCGTCGTCCACGTAATATTGGCGATACATTGACCATTACGTTACAGGAAAATGTTAGCGCCAGTAAAAGTTCTTCGGCTAACGCCAGTCGCGACAGCAGTTCGGCTGCCGGGCTAACCTCGGTGCCAAGCGCGCTTAATGGCCTGCTGGGGGGAGATAAAACCACCATTGCCGGCACCGGGACACATGACTTTACCGGTGCAGGTGGCGCTACCGCCAATAATACCTTTACCGGCACCATTACCGTTACCGTTAATCAGTTGCTGCCAAATGGCAACCTGAGAGTGGTTGGTGAGAAGCAGATTGCGATTAATCAGGGCACTGAATTTATTCGCTTCTCCGGTGTGGTTAACCCACGAACCATTAGCGCCAGTAACGCAGTAGTATCCAGCCAGGTGGCAGACGCACGCATCGAATACGTCGGTAACGGCTATATCAATGAGGCGCAAAATATGGGTTGGCTACAGCGTTTCTTCCTGAACGTGTCACCGATGTAAGAGGTCACAATGCGTAAATCACTTATTCTTCGCGCAGCATTTTCCCTGCTGCTTACCGTCAGTTCGCTGGCGTCTGCGGATCGCATCCGTGACCTGACAACGGTGCAGGGGGTACGCGACAACTCGCTGATCGGCTACGGTCTGGTGGTCGGGCTTGACGGTACTGGCGACCAGACAACACAGACGCCTTTTACCACGCAGTCGTTGAGCAATATGTTGTCACAGCTGGGTATTACCGTACCGGCAGGCACCAATATGCAGTTGAAAAACGTTGCGGCAGTAATGCTGACGGCAAAATTACCTGCATTTGGTCGTCAGGGACAGCAGATAGATGTGGTGGTCTCCTCAATGGGGAACGCTAAGAGTTTACGTGGCGGCACTTTGCTGATGACGCCACTGAAAGGCGTCGACAATCAAATCTATGCTTTGGCGCAGGGCAATATTCTGGTGGGGGGCGCCGGAGCCTCAGCGGGTGGCAGCAGCGTGCAGGTCAATCAGCTGAACGGCGGCCGTATCACCGGTGGTGCCACCATTGAACGTGAACTGCCAACCACCTTCGGTACAGCTAATGTTATTAATCTGCAACTGAACGAAGAAGATTTCACCATGGCGCAGCGTATCAGTGATGCGATTAACAGCCGTGGTGGTTTTGGTTCGGCTCAGGCGCTGGATGCACGTACCGTGCAGGTACGGACTAGCGCTAATAACAGTACGCAAGTGCGCTTGCTGTCAGAAATCCAGAATATTGAAGTCTCGATTCCAATTCAGGATGCGAAAGTGATTATCAACTCGCGTACCGGCTCGGTGGTAATGAACCGCGAGGTGACGCTGAATACCTGTGCGATTGCGCAGGGCAATTTGTCGGTGACGGTCAATCAGTCACAGAATGTCAGTCAGCCAAATACGCCGCTGGCGGGTGGTCAGACGGTGGTGACGCCACAAACCCAGATCGATTTACGGCAGGAAGGCGGCGCGCTGCAGCGGGTTAATGCCAGCGCCAACCTGAATAACGTGGTACGTGCGCTAAATGCGCTGGGTGCTACACCGATGGACCTGATGTCAATCCTGCAGTCGATGCAGAGTGCCGGTTGCTTACGCGCCAAACTGGAAATTATCTGATGAACGACTCGCAATCGCTGATGAATGCGGCTTACGACAGTCGGTCGCTTAACGAACTGAAACGTCAGGCTGGCAATGATCCGAAAGGTAAAGCGTTGCAGGTAGCGAAACAGGTTGAAGGGATGTTTGTGCAGATGATGCTGAAAAGCATGCGTGACGCATTGCCTCAGGATGGCATGCTCAATACCTCGCAGACGCGCATGTATACCTCAATGTACGATCAGCAGGTTGCGCAGCAAATTGGTGCGCGAGGTCTGGGGTTGGCGGATACCATTGTGAAGCAGATGACTCCGGCGGAGGCGCCGGATGAGTCTGCCGGAACGCAGCCGATGATGCTGGAGAAAGGCTTTTTCACCAACCTGCCCTCAATGGAACTGGAGCGTATGGTGCGTCGTGCCGTACCGAAGCTGCCGGAATCGTCATCTGTGATGAGGCTTAGCGGCGACAGTAGCGATTTTATCGCCAGCCTGACGCAACCGGCGCAGCAGGCCAGCGCCGCCAGCGGCATCCCCCATCATTTAATTCTGGCCCAGGCGGCACTGGAATCCGGCTGGGGTCAGCGCCAGATTATGACGCGTGATGGTAAGCCAAGTTACAACCTGTTCGGCATTAAAGCTAATAGTAGCTGGCAGGGGGAAAAAACTGAAATTACCACCACCGAATATGAAAATGGCGTGGCGAAAAAAGTGCAGGCCAATTTCCGCGTTTACAATTCTTACGCCGAAGCGTTGACCGATTACGTCAATCTGTTAAGCAGTAATCCGCGTTATGCCGCCGTGGCAAATGCCAGTACCGCTGAGCAGGGTGCCATGGCGTTACAAGCCGCAGGCTATGCTACCGATCCAAAGTACGCCGATAAGCTGGTGGGAATGATCCAGCAATTCAAGAGTATGGGTGAAAAAGCAGTCAAGGCGTATAGCAGTGATTTAAGTACGTTGTTCTGATTTTTTTCTCAAGTTTTACTTAAGAACGCCGATAACAATTACATGCCGGGGAGGGAGAAAACGCTTCCCGGCAACCGTTTGATCTGATGCCGGCCCGAACATTGTACGGGATAATGAGGAACCGACATGTCCAGCTTAATAAATTCCGCCATGAGCGGCCTGAGCGCAGCCCAGTCAGCGCTGAGCACAACAAGTAATAATATCAGTAACTATACGGTCGCAGGATATTCTCGTCAGACTACGGTGTTATCTCAGGCTGCAAGTACGCTTATCGGCAACTCTTATTACGGTAATGGTGTGTCGGTAACCAGCATCAACCGTGAATATGATGAATTCATCACTACGCAATTACGCGGTGCTACGGCCAGCAGCAGTGCTATCAGTACCCAATACAGTCAGATTTCCAATATCGACGATATGTTGGCCAGTACAACCAGCAATCTTTCGAGTTCGCTGGAAGATTTCTTCACAAGCCTGCAGAACGTGGTCAGTAATGCTGATGACTCTGCCGCGCGTCAAACCCTGCTGGGACAAGCGGATGCGTTGGTAAACCAGTTTCAGAGCACTGACACCTATCTACGCAATATGGAAAGTAGCGTCAATACATCCATCAGTTCCAACGTGGATCAAATCAATAGTTATGCGGAACAGATTGCCTATCTTAATAAGCAAATCGGCAAGCTGACCAGCGCCGGATCTGGCGCATCGCCAAATAACTTGCTTGATCAACGTGACCAGCTGGTTACAGAGCTGAATGAGATTGTGGGCGTTACCGTTTCACAGCAGGATGGCAGCTATAACATTTCTATCGGCAACGGTATTACGCTGGTGACCGGTGACACGACCAGGCAGCTTGTCGCGATGTCGTCCAGCAGCGACCCAACCAAGACTACCGTAGGTTATGTCGATAAAACCGCAGGTAACATTGAGATTTCTGAGAGTCAGCTGACTAGCGGTTCGTTGGGTGGCCTGCTGGCTTTCCGTAGTGAAGATCTGACCAATGCGCGTAACAGTCTGGGACAACTGGCACTGGCCTTTGCCGATAGTTTCAATACCCAACATGAAGCGGGTATCGACAGTAACGGTGACGCCGGGGAAGCTTTTTTCTCCATTGGATCGCCGACAGCAGTCAGTAACAGTAAAAATACCTCTGCGACGACTTTAAGCGTGCAATGGACCGATTCTACCGCTGTACAGGCAACAGATTATCGTGTGACATATGACGGTACTAGCTGGAATGTCACCCGTCTGTCTGACAATACCACCGTGACGCCGACCATGGGGACTGATTCTGGTACCGGTGAAACCACATTAAGTTTTGATGGCTTACAGGTCAATGTCAGTGGCACGGCGGCAGCCAAAGATAGCTTTATTGTTAAACCGGTTTCCGATGTCATTGTCAGCATGGATGTGGAAGTTACCGATGAAGCAAAGGTTGCAGCAGCGTCGGAAGCGGATGCTGCCAGTGATAACCGGAATGCGCAGTTACTGCTTGATTTACAGTCTGCAAATTTGGTTAGTGGCAATAAAACCCTGAGTACAGCATATGCCAGTCTGGTGAGTACTATTGGTAATAAAACCAGCTCACTGGAAAGTACCAGCGCTACCCAGGAAAGCGTGGTGACACAGCTGACTGAGCGTCAACAGTCGGTCTCTGGCGTCAGCCTCGATGAAGAGTATGTCAATCTGCAGGCATTCCAGCAGTACTACCTGGCGAATGCGCAGGTGCTGCAAGCAGCCCAGACGATCTTTGACGCACTGATCAATATTCGTTAATAAAATTTTATAAGGATTAACGGCCATGCGCATCAGCACCAGCATGATTTACGATCAACAGTTAAAAGGCATTAGCGATGCCCAGGCTGCCTGGATGAAGGTAGGGGAGCAACTTTCCACCGGTAAGCGGGTGATTAACCCGTCAGACGATCCTATTGCCGCGTCACAGGCGGTCGTGTTGTCGCAGTCGCAGTCACAAAGCGGCCAGTTCGCGCTGGCGCGTACTTTTGCTACTTCGAGTATTTCGCTGGAAGAGAGTACCTTGTCCAGTGTTACCAGCGGGATTCAGGATGCGCAAACGGTGATTGTGTATGCCGGAAACGGTACCCTTAGCGATGATGACCGTGAATCGCTGGCGACGCAGCTGGAAGGTATCCGCGATCAGTTACTAAACCTTGCTAATACCACTGACGGTAACGGGCGTTATATTTTTGCCGGTTACAAAAGTGATACACCACCATTTGATGATAGTACCGGTTCGGTAGAATACGTGGGTGGTGACGAAGAGATCACCCAAAAAGTCGATGCCAGCCGCACCATGACCGTAGGTCATACCGGTAGCGATGTATTTATGTCGATTACCAGTAACGCCGTGGTTGAACCTGATGGGAGCACTAGCGAAACTAACCTGTTTGATATGCTGGACTCGGCGATTGACGCACTGCGTACGCCGTTGGCCGATGCCGATGACGCCACTAAACAACAGGTATCCGATGCTATTGATAAAACTAACCGTGGGTTACGTAACTCGCTAAACAACGTGCTGACCGTACGTTCAGAATTGGGCACTCAACTGAGCGAACTGGAAAACCTCGATTCGCTTGGCGACGATCGGGATTTGATCTATAGCACTCAGATGAGCGACCTGGTAGATGCCGATGTTGCCAGCACCATTTCATCGTATACGATGCAGCAGGCTGCATTGCAGGCCTCTTATCAGACATTTAGTGATATGTCCGGCATGTCGCTGTTCCAGATTAACTCGTAAGTCTTCATCCTGATTTGAACGCACTTAAACCGGGTGCGTTCACTTTGTCCCGTTACCACTCTCACCAGCGGTTAACGGGATTTTTTTATCTGCTGCGCGCTGAACCCGGTTGCCGGGGGGGCAATAGCAGAGTGTTTCCATGGTGTTGCTGGTAGCATAACAACGCCTTGCGAAATAACAGTATGCCAGGCTATGGTTTTAATATGCCGCTTATTTTATCCAGTATTCCCGATATAAATCCTTTGCGCGCATTACTGTCGTGGTTAAATTTTATTTCCCGCGTATGCCTGGCGTTTATTTGATAGCCAAAACGTGGGATGGTGATAATCATATCCTGCAGGCCAATAGAGGCCAGTGATTTTCTTAATAAATAAATTTTCTGAATCAGCGCGGGTTCATAATTAATCTGACTGTTGCATTTTCCCCAGATAAGCGCAATCAGTTGATCCTTATGTAGCGGTTGCCATAATTCAGTTTGCAGTAACGCTTCAAAACAGCGGCTTTGCGTCTGCGTGAGGGTAAGGCTGGCCTGATTGCGACAGGTGAATGTCCTGCTCCTCATATCATATTCAATCGTATTGGTTATCTGCACTTTCGTCATATCTGCCTCCATTTATTACTACGACGGGTTATATTCCATATAACCGTTCCTGATAAAACAGTGACTATTGGTAATACGCCGCGCTCCATCGTCATGGCTAAGTGTATTATTACCATGCAAATTATTGATCAATCGGTTGAGCGTAAACCGGACGGCACGGGCAGTCACTCCAGCGGAGTGCTGCAGTCAATATTTCGCCTGCTGTGGTTGATTAAAAATAACAATGCATATAAAACGAGTAAAGAAAATTATCCATAAATAATATCGTGGCAAAGCAGGTGTTGTTTGTGATGTTGTTTGTGATGTAATAGATTAAAGTTGTATTTTACGGTTTTGAAATGCCAGTGAATAATTTTTAACGGCTGAGGGTTTTATTGCTGCATGCCGCACTAACATAAACATGGTTTGCTCAAGCGTGCAGCAAGCGACAGATAAAAAAGCACCCTGGCAGCATAACGCTGGCAGGGTGCTGATAAACGTAAGCCCGGAGTCGTCCGGGCTTTAGCGCGGGGCTTAAGGCTTGGTCGCCGGTGCCGTCGCCTGATGTGTTGCAGCGTGCGCACCGGCAGCGCCTTTACCTTCAAAGGCGAAGTCAGGGCGAACCCAGTCACTGTGACGCACTGGCTCTGGCTGCCACTCTGGCGCCGGTGCTTTGGTCATCGGCGCCGTAGCGTGATGTTTCCATTTCACATGGCGGGTATTGGCGGCGTCAGCCAGTGGCGCAATAAGCTCATCACGTGCCGCAACCGGCGCATGTGGCTCACTGACAGCAACAGCAGGCGTTGCGGTGTCCACCGCCGGTGCTTCAGATGCAACCGCAGCGGTTACTTCTTCCACCTGCGCGGCAATCTCTTCGCTGACGTCAGCGACGTGCTCGCTGGCGATCTCGCTGACGGCGACGTCGGCTGGCTGTGGCGCCTCTTCAAACACTTTTGGCGCCTGTTCAGCTGCTTCCAGAGCTTCGGCAACCGCTTTGCTGGCTTCGTCAGCGGGCTGTGCTTCAGCTGCGGTTTGCGCGGCAACCGCTTCATCGGCAACGGCAATCACGGCGGGTTCTTCGTCTACGGCTGTGTCAATCGCGGCGGTTTGTGCCGTTTCAACCAGCGTGACTTCAGGTTCAGCCAGTAGCTGTGGTTCCACTTCCGTCACGTCCTGCTCAGTATTGACGCTTTCAGCATTGACGCTCTCAGCATTGACGCTCTCAGCATTGACGCTCTCAGCGCTGATGCTCGCGGCATCGCTCTCAGGCAGGACGCTGGCTGCTGCCATTGGCGCTTGTTGCTGCTGATCGGTCGCTTCGCCGGGGGTTTCAACCTCTGCCGGCTCTTCTGCTTCCGGCGCCTGTGCTACCGGATAGCTAATCCACACTTTCCCGGAGGCCATTTCAGGTGATGCGGCGGCAAAACCAAGCGGCATTGGTGACTGCGACGGGTAACGCTCATCACGGTAACGGCGACGGCGCTGGCCACTGACGCGCAGATGACGCGGTGAACGACGGGAGCGACGTGGCATGCTGTCACGGCTTTCTGCTTCGTCCTGCTCATCGGCTGCGGCTTCCACTGGCGCAGGTAGCACCGGAAGTTCCGGCAGTTCAGACTGGAGCGGCAATTCAGCTTCGGCTGCGGCCGGAGTTGCTGCCGGAGCGGCGGCGGCAGATTCGGATTCGAAACGGACTTTCTGGCTCAGCTGGCGCGGTTTACGACGCGGCATTACCTGTACGTTCTCTTCGATCTCTGCAACTTCTGCGGCCGGGGCAATAACCGCTTCCTCTGCAACTTCAGCCAGCGGCTCATCGCTTTTCACTTCCTGCTGCTGCAGACGTTTCTCGTCCTGACGGCGACGCTGACGCTCTGCGCGCTGTTCGCGACGCTGTTGCTGCTGCTCGTCACGCTGCTGGGCACGCGCTTCATCTGTTTGCGCCGGTTGCAGATCCTCGCGTGGCTCTGCTACTGCCGCGGCAGGGCGTTTATTGCGACGATTGTCCTCGCGGCCTTCACGTCCTTCACGGTTATCACGATTTTCGCCATTGCGATCGCGATTGCTGCGTTCACCACGTTCACCATTGCGCTCACCACGTTCACCGCTACGTTCACCATTGCGATCGCGACGATTGTTGTTATTCCGGCGGTTATTGCGACGATCGCTCCGTTGCGGCGTCGCTTCGGCGTCAGCGGCCGTTTCTGGTTCACTGGCGACCGGTGCTGCCTGCGCACTGCTGCTGGTCTCTTCAGCGGCAAACAGTTTTTTCAGGCCGCCGATCAGACGGCTGAACAGACCCGGCTGAGCCGGAGCTGCGGCGCTGGCTGGCGCTACGGCCACTGGCTGCGTTTCGCTAACCGCCAGGCTGCTTTCCTGCGGTGCCGGAGGCGCATCAGGCATCACAAAAGCAGCCAGTGCGGGTTGTTCAGGACGTTTACGCTCCGCATGCTCCTCTTCCGAAGGCAGAGCCATTTCGGCTTCATGCAGTTTCGGCAGGTGGTAGCTAAGCGTTTGTGTCTCTTCACCGTTGCGCACGCGCAGTACGGAGTAGTGCGGGGTTTCCATCTGATCGTTAGGCACGATGATGGCGCGCACACCGCCTTGGCGTTTTTCAATCGCACTGACCGCATCACGTTTTTCATTCAGCAGGTAAGAGGCGATTTGCACCGGAACGATGGCATGAACTTCTTTGGTGTTCTCTTTCAGCGACTCTTCTTCAATCAGCCGCAGAATGGAGAGTGACAGCGATTCGTTATCACGGATGGTACCGGTGCCGCTACAGCGCGGGCAGACGTGATGGCTGGATTCACCCAGTGACGGGCTGAGACGCTGACGCGACATCTCCAGCAGGCCGAAGCGCGAAATATGGCTGATCTGAATGCGTGCGCGATCCTGGCGCACCGCTTCACGCAGGCGGTTTTCTACCGCGCGCTGATGGCGTACCGGCGTCATATCGATAAAGTCGATAACGATCAGGCCGCCAAGGTCACGCAGACGCAGCTGGCGGGCAATTTCATCCGCCGCTTCGAGGTTGGTATTAAACGCCGTCTCTTCGATGTCGCCGCCGCGGGTGGCGCGCGCGGAGTTAATGTCGATGGCGGTCAGCGCTTCGGTAGTATCGATAACGATAGAACCGCCTGATGGCAGACGCACTTCACGCTGGAAGGCGGACTCAATCTGCGATTCAATCTGGTAGTGACTGAACAGCGGAATTTCACCGGTGTACAGTTTAATTTTGCTGCTGAAATCCGGACGACCCAGCGCGGCGATATGCTGGCGTGCCAGCTCCAGCACTTTAGGGTTGTCGATCAGGATTTCGCCAATGTCCTGGCGCAGATAGTCACGGAAAGCACGCACGATAACGTTGCTTTCCTGATGGATCAGAAACGGAGCAGGGCGGTTTTCGGCGGCTTTCTTAATCGCTTCCCAGTGCTTCATTCGGAAGCTGAGGTCCCACTGCAGCGCTTCGGCAGATTTGCCGACGCCGGCGGTGCGGACGATCAGACCCATGCCATCCGGCAGTTCCAGTGAAGAGAGCGCTTCTTTTAGCTCGGTACGGTCGTCACCTTCGATACGGCGCGAAATACCGCCTGCACGCGGGTTGTTTGGCATCAGTACCAGATAACTGCCCGCCAGACTGATAAAGGTGGTTAAGGCTGCGCCTTTATTACCCCGTTCTTCTTTATCAATCTGAACGATCACTTCCTGACCTTCACGCAGCACATCTTTGATGTTTGGACGGCCGTGGGAATTGTAGTTAGCAGGAAAATATTCGCGGGAGATTTCTTTCAGGGGAAGAAAACCATGTCTTTCAGCACCGTAATCGACGAATGCGGCTTCAAGACTGGGTTCAATGCGGGTGATCTTACCTTTATAGATGTTGGCCTTTTTCTGTTCGTGTCCCGGACTTTCAATATCCAGATCGTACAGCCGTTGTCCATCAACCAGGGCAACACGCAACTCCTCCTGTTGAGTTGCGTTTATCAACATTCTTTTCATCGTAACTTACTCATTATTCTTACATTAGTGACAAAGCTACGGGCATGGTAACGCTGGACGACCAATAACCGATGGCCCCGTGTCTGTTCGCAAAGTCGTCAACCTCACGGTTGTCGCCTGCTAAGGGGCGCAAATTCACGGTAGCCTGTTTTTCATACGGAAAAAACAGCGCTTTTATAAGGGGAACCACTACTGAATTACCAGAAAGAGTCAATCCCATCTTATCGTCCAGGCTGCAACCCGCAGCCCGCTAAATGCCTGATTTCACAATACGTCTTACGCCATTGCTGCGTGTATGTGCCATCCGGCAAAATTCCTTTATTTCGTTATACCCGCGCTTATTGACGCTGCAGCGGTGTTACCAGCATTCAGACAGACGGCATAAATGCCATCTTTATACGATTCCCGCATGCCAGGGAGCCAATAATGACCGCCACTTACCGGGAACCGTTCTCTTGCTGCCGTGCTGCAATTTCAATTACTTTGGGTATAAATATACTTGTTTTAACAAGGTAGAGCGTGAAAAAACGCTAGCATTATTCCATTGCTAACCTTGTTATAGCAAGGTTACTTTTACCGCCTTGAGAAGTTTATTCCAGCTTTATTGCGCGTTTTCTGGCAGTTGTAAGAAAACCGTATAAAAAGCGCTCATATAGCGTACTTAACCAGACAGACTGTCAGTTAAGCACAGAAAAAGAGGTGGCGCTATTATCACTCACTATTTAGAATCGCCGACCATGAAAACCAATACGCCATCCGTTAAAATTATTGCCATCTCCGCTGATGAAGCGGGGCAGCGCATCGACAACTTTTTACGCACCCATCTGAAAGGGGTGCCTAAAAGTATGATTTACCGCATTGTGCGCAAGGGCGAGGTGCGGGTTAACAAAAAACGCATCAAACCTGAGTATAAGCTGGAAGCAGGAGATGAAGTGCGTATCCCGCCGGTGCGCGTCGCCGAACGGGAGGAGGACGCGGTTTCGCCCAAACTGGCGAAGGTGGCGTCGCTGGCCGCTGCCATCCTGTACGAGGATGAGCATATTCTGGTGATGAACAAACCGTCGGGTACCGCCGTACATGGCGGCAGCGGTTTGAGTTTCGGCGTAATTGAAGGGCTGCGTGCTTTGCGCCCGGAAGCGCGCTTCCTTGAACTGGTGCACCGTCTCGACCGCGATACATCCGGTATTTTGCTGGTGGCGAAAAAACGTTCGGCATTACGTGCGCTGCATGAACAGCTGCGCGAAAAAGGCATGCAGAAGGATTATCTGGCGCTGGTGCGCGGGCAGTGGCCTGCGCATCTGAAAGTGGTCCAGGCGCCGTTGCTAAAAAATATTCTGCAAAGCGGCGAACGGATGGTGCGTGTCAGCAGCGAAGGCAAAGCGTCGGAAACGCGCTTTAAGGTGGAAGAACGTTATCAATTCGCCACGCTGGTGAAAGCCAGTCCGGTGACCGGGCGTACGCACCAGATCCGTGTGCATACGCTACATGGCGGTCATCCGATTGCTTTTGATGACCGCTATGGCGATCGCGATTTTGATCGTCAGCTGGCGGCAACCGGGCTTAAGCGTCTGTTTTTGCATGCGGCGGCGCTGCGTTTTACCCATCCTAATACCGGCGAGGTGATGCGGGTAGAAGCGCCGCTTGACGACGATTTAAAGCGCTGTCTGGCGGTGTTGCGTAATACATAAAGAATATCTGCCCCCCGGCTGTAGGGGAGCCATTAATGGCTCCCGTTCCGATGGCGGCAGCCGTGCAAACCCTTGGCACAGGCGGCATAAATGCCGCCCCTACAGGGGAATATCTGCTCCCGTCCCGATGGCGGCAGCCGTGCAAGCCATTGATACGGGCGGCGGAATATCTGCACCCCGGCTGTAGGGGAGCCATTTATGGCTCCCGTGCTGCATGAAACGCCGGGCGGATTAACGGATCCATCCCCGCCGCGCGCAGCATCCCACATAGCGCAATCAGCGGTAACCCTACCAGGGTATTGGGGTCGCGCCCTTCCAGCCGTTCGAACAGGGTAATGCCCAGACCTTCACTTTTAAAGCTGCCGGCACAGTTCAGCGGCTGCTCTCTGGCCACATAAGCGACAATTTCTTCGTCGCTTAAGTGGCGAAAATGAACGGTAAAGGTTTCACACTGCAGGGTTATCTGCTGTCGTTGGCCTGACCAGAGCGCCAGTCCGGTATAAAAAATAACAGATTGTCCGCTCGCCTGACGTAATTGTGCGCAGGCATTCTGCTCCGTATGCGGTTTGCCGGTTATTTGTCCTCTTAATACGCAAACCTGATCGCTGCCGATTATCAGCGCGTCCGGGTAGCGATCGGACAGCGCCCGAGCTTTGGCCGCAGCCAGGCGCGAGACCAGCTGTGGCGCGCTTTCACCGGCTTGCGGCGTCTCATCGACCTGCGGCGCTGCGGTAATAAACGGCAATCCCAGCTTATTTAACAACCCCTCGCGAAACGGAGAAGTAGAGGCTAAAACCAATTTAGTCATAATTTTTTGCGGAATATATAGCGAATCGGATAAAGGCATTTTAAACTATGCGCCGCACTGGATGCGAATAATGGGTGAAAGATGCTGTTAAACGGCCTTTTTCTTTGACTCTACGTCGTTACAAAGATAATATGCGCGCCCTATGCAAAAGGTAAAATTACCCCTGACTCTTGACCCGGTACGTACGGCTCAAAAACGCCTTGATTATCAGGGCATCTACACCCCTGAACAGGTGGAGCGTGTTGCCGAGTCGGTGGTCAGTGTGGACAGTGATGTGGAATGTACTCTATCGTTCGCGATCGACAACCAGCGTCTCGCGGTGCTGAATGGCACGGCTGATGTTGCTGTAACCTTGTCGTGTCAGCGTTGCGGAAAGTCATTTCCTCACGAGGTTCACATAACGTATTGTTTTAGTCCGGTGGTCAATGACGATCAGGCTGAAGCACTGCCGGAAGCGTACGAGCCGATCAACGTCAACGAGTTTGGCGAGATTGATCTGCTGGCATTAGTTGAAGATGAAATCATCCTCGCATTGCCGGTCGTTCCGGTTCATGATTCTGAACACTGTGAAGTGTCCGAGGCGGACATGGTTTTTGGCGTATTGCCTGCAGAGGCGGAGAAACCAAACCCATTTGCCGTATTAGCCAGTTTAAAGCGTAAGTAATAGGAGTAAGGTCCATGGCCGTACAACAGAATAAACCAACCCGTTCCAAGCGTGGCATGCGTCGCTCACACGATGCTCTGACCACTACCACTCTTTCCGTAGACAAAGTTTCTGGCGAAACTCATCTGCGTCACCACATCACTGCGGACGGTTACTACCGCGGTCGCAAGGTCATCGCTAAGTAATTCTTGCGGTCACGCAAGGCGATACTTTGACACGTTTGACCCTGGCGATAGATGCCATGGGCGGGGACTTCGGTCCCTGCGTGACAGTGCCTGCCGCAATGCAGGCACTGGCCTCTAATTCGCAACTGCATCTTCTTCTGGTCGGTGACCCCGACAAAATCTCGACATCACTTGCCAAAGCTGATTCCGCTTTACAGGAGCGTCTGCAGATTATTCCTGCCGAATCGGTTATTGCCAGTGATGCTAAGCCGTCTCAGGCCATCCGCAACAGTCGCGGAAGCTCAATGCGCATCGCGCTGGAGCTGGTTAAAGAGGGCAAGGCGCAGGCCTGTATCAGCGCCGGAAATACCGGTGCGTTAATGGGGCTGGCAAAATTATTACTTAAACCGCTGGAAGGTATTGAGCGTCCGGCGCTGATGACGGTACTGCCTAACCAGTTGCACGGCAAGACTGTGGTACTGGACCTCGGCGCGAATGTCGAGTGTGATAGCGCTATGCTGGTGCAGTTTGCCATCATGGGGGCGGTTATGGCGGAGCAGGTGCTTGAAGTGCCGAATCCGCGCGTCGCATTGCTGAATATCGGCGAGGAAGAGACCAAGGGGCTGGACAGGATCCGCGACGCCGCAGCCATTCTGCGGGCGTCGCCAGATATCAACTATATTGGTTACGTTGAAGGTAATGACCTTCTGACCGGTAAAACGGATGTCTTAGTCTGCGATGGTTTCACCGGTAACGTCACGCTAAAGACGATGGAAGGCGTGGTAAGAATGTTCCTTTCGCTGTTGAAATCACCGGGCG
Source organism: Pantoea sp. B65 (assembly GCF_047308185.1). Taxonomy (NCBI): domain Bacteria; kingdom Pseudomonadati; phylum Pseudomonadota; class Gammaproteobacteria; order Enterobacterales; family Erwiniaceae; genus Pantoea; species Pantoea sp. B65. Next base: position 453,453 of record NZ_JAHXPU010000036.1, on the reverse strand, counting down.
AAGGCAACAAAAGGGCGTGGTGGATGACATTGCTCGGGCGTTGGTTAAAGAAACGTCTGGCGAAACGCTTTGGTCACCTCAACCCCGACCAGTACAATGGCGCTTGTCTGTTAGGATTACGGGGCACCGTAATTAAGAGCCACGGCGCAGCGAATCAACGCGCATTTGCTGTGGCGATACAACAGGCAGAGCAGGCGGTGCGGCGGCAAGTTCCTGAGCGAATTGCCGCCCGCCTAGAGGCTGTATTACCTAAGAGTGACTGAGCGTACATGTATACGAAGATTATCGGTACGGGCAGCTATTTGCCCGAACAGGTGCGGACTAACGCCGATCTGGAAAAAATGGTGGATACGTCGGACGAGTGGATTGTCACCCGCACCGGAATTCGTGAACGCCGCATTGCCGGTCCGGATGAGACCGTAGCCACGATGGGCTTCCACGCCGCAGAGCGCGCGCTGGAGATGGCTGGCGTTGATAAAAATGAGATCGGGCTGATTATTGTCGCCACTACCTCATCGAGCCATGCTTTCCCGAGTTCGGCTTGTATGATTCAGCAAATGCTGGGCATTGATGATGCGGCAGCGTTCGACCTGGCTGCCGCCTGCGCAGGTTTTACCTATGCGCTGAGCGTGGCCGATCAATATATTAAAAACGGCGCCGTCAAACAGGCGCTGGTCATCGGGGCCGATGCGCTGGCGCGTACGCTGGATCCGCAAGATCGTGGCACCATTATTCTGTTTGGCGATGGCGCCGGTGCGGTGGTGCTTGGCGCCAGCACTGAGCCGGGTATTATCTCTACCCATCTCCATGCTGATGGGCGTTATGGCGAGCTGTTAAAGCTGCCATATCAGGATCGGGCTAACCAGCAGCAGGCGCCCTATCTGTCGATGGCGGGCAACGAAGTGTTTAAAGTGGCGGTGACCGAGCTGGCGCACATCGTTGAGGAAACGCTGCAATCGAACAATCTTGACCGTGAAGCCCTTGACTGGCTGGTGCCGCATCAGGCTAACCTGCGCATTATCAGCGCCACCGCCCGCAAACTGGGAATGGGCATGGAGAAAGTGGTGGTGACCCTTGATCGTCACGGCAACACCTCTGCGGCTTCGGTACCGGCGGCGCTGGACGAAGCGGTGCGTGACGGGCGTATTCAACGCGGTCAGCTGATTCTGCTGGAAGCTTTTGGTGGCGGCTTCACCTGGGGCTCGGCGCTGGTTCGTTTTTGATTAACAGGAACTTATGATGACGCAATTTGCAATGGTATTCCCGGGACAGGGTTCTCAGACCGTCGGCATGCTGGCCGACCTCGCTGTGGAAAATCCAGCGGTTGAGAGCACTTTCCGTGAAGCTTCCGCTGCGCTGGGTTATGATCTGTGGCAGTTAACTCAGCAGGGTCCTGCTGAAGAGCTGAACAAAACCTGGCAAACTCAGCCGGCTCTGCTGGCTGCCTCGGTAGCGATCTATCGTGTCTGGCAGGCCAAAGGCGGCAAAGCGCCAACAATGATGGCCGGTCACAGTTTGGGTGAATATTCTGCTTTAGTCTGTGCAGGCGTGCTGGATTTCGCTGAAGCGATCAAGCTGGTTGAACTGCGCGGTAAGCTGATGCAGGAAGCGGTGCCGGAAGGCACTGGCGCGATGCAGGCGATTATCGGTCTTGACGATGCCGCCATTCAGCAGGCTTGCGCAGAGTCAGCGCAGGGGCAGGTGGTTTCGCCGGTCAACTTTAACTCACCGGGTCAGGTGGTGATTGCCGGTAACAAAGAAGCGGTTGAACGTGCCGGAGCAGCCTGTAAAGCCGCTGGCGCAAAACGTGCGCTGCCGCTGCCGGTTAGCGTGCCGTCGCACTGTGCGTTAATGAAGCCTGCCGCTGATAAACTGGCGCTAGCGCTGGAGAGCATTACTTTTAATGCGCCGGCGTTCCCGGTGGTGAATAACGTTGATGTGAAATGTGAAACCTCGCCAGAGGCGATTCGCAGCGCGTTAGTGCGCCAGTTGTACAGTCCGGTGCGTTGGACCGGTTGCGTCGAATATATGGCAGCGCAGGGCGTGACTTCGCTGCTGGAAGTGGGGCCGGGTAAAGTATTGACCGGTCTGACTAAACGTATTGTTGACACCCTGACAGCGGCGGCGGTAAATGACCAGGCCAGTCTGTCAGCGGCTATTGAGCAATAACACGAGGAAGAACATGAGCTTCGAAGGTAAAATTGCGCTGGTAACCGGTGCCAGTCGCGGCATTGGCCGTGCTATTGCGGAAACGCTGGCTGCGCGCGGCGCCAAAGTTGTCGGCACCGCGACCAGTCAGAGTGGCGCAGAAGCCATTAGCGCGTATTTGGCTGCTAACGGTAAAGGCATGCTGCTGAACGTTACCGACCCGGCCTCAATTGAGAGCGTGTTGGAAAATATTCGTGCTGAATTTGGCGAAGTGGATATTTTAGTCAATAATGCTGGCATTACGCGTGATAATCTTCTGATGCGTATGAAGGACGATGAGTGGCAGGATATTCTGGACACCAATCTGACTTCGGTATTCCGCCTTTCTAAGGCGGTAATGCGCGCGATGATGAAAAAACGCGTGGGCCGTATCATTACTATCGGTTCTGTAGTTGGAACCATGGGTAATGCGGGCCAGGCAAACTACGCTGCAGCAAAAGCGGGTTTGATCGGCTTCAGCAAGTCACTGGCGCGTGAAATCGCGTCACGTGGCATTACCGTTAACGTTGTGGCTCCGGGCTTTATTGAGACGGACATGACGCGTGCGCTGAGTGAAGATCAGCGTTCGGGCATTCTGGCGGAAGTGCCTGCGGGTCGCCTCGGCGATGCTCAGGAAATCGCCAATGCAGTGGCATTTTTAGCCTCTGACGAGGCAGCATACATCACTGGTGAAACGCTGCACGTCAATGGCGGAATGTATATGGTCTGATAATCACGAAAATTATTTGCGTTATTTGCGGTAAAAGCCGCAAAATAGCGTAAAATCGTGGTTTGACCAGCCGGGATTTAGTTGCATCTTTTTCAACATTTTATACACTACGAAAACCATCGCGAAAGCGAGTTTTGATAGGAAATTTAATAGTATGAGCACTATCGAAGAACGCGTTAAGAAAATCATTGGCGAGCAGCTTGGCGTTAAGCAGGAAGAAGTTGTTAACACTGCCTCTTTTGTAGAAGATCTGGGCGCTGATTCTCTTGATACCGTTGAGCTGGTAATGGCTCTGGAAGAAGAGTTCGACACTGAGATTCCGGATGAAGAAGCCGAGAAGATCACGACTGTTCAGGCTGCAATTGATTACATCAATAATCATCAGAGCTAATTGAACATCATCAGGCGGTCGCTCGACCGCCTGAGTTTTTTAGTACGTCCCACACAGTGTCAATATTTTCCCTCCCTGGAGGACGAACGTGTCTAAGCGTCGTGTAGTTGTGACCGGTCTTGGCATGTTGTCTCCTGTCGGCAATACCGTAGAGTCCACCTGGAGTGCTCTCCTTGCCGGTCAGAGTGGCATCAGCCTGATCGACCATTTTGATACTAGTGCCTACGCAACGCGCTTTGCTGGCTTAGTAAAGGATTTTAATTGTGATGAATTCATCTCGCGTAAAGAACAGCGCAAGATGGATGCCTTCATTCAATATGGAATTGTCGCTGGCATTCAGGCCATGCAGGATTCCGGTCTGGAAGTGACAGAAGAGAACGCTGGCCGTATTGGCGCAGCAATCGGTTCTGGTATTGGCGGTTTAGGTTTGATTGAAGATAACCACAGTTCACTGGTTAATGGTGGACCGCGCAAAATCAGTCCGTTTTTTGTTCCTTCTACCATCGTTAACATGATTGCCGGTCACCTGACAATTATGTATGGCCTGAAAGGCCCAAGTATTTCGATTGCTACCGCCTGTACTTCTGGCGTGCATAACATCGGCCACGCTGCGCGTATTATCGCTTACAACGATGCCGATGTGATGGTCGCGGGTGGTGCGGAGAAAGCCAGTACCCCACTGGGTATGGGTGGTTTTGGCGCAGCGCGTGCGTTGTCAACGCGTAACGATAATCCACAGGCGGCAAGCCGCCCGTGGGATAAAGATCGCGATGGCTTTGTGCTGGGCGATGGCGCAGGCATGGTAGTACTGGAAGAGTACGAGCATGCGAAAAAACGCGGCGCAAAAATCTATGCGGAAGTGGTTGGCTTCGGGATGAGTAGCGATGCTTATCATATGACGTCACCACCGGAAAATGGCGCGGGTGCCGCACTGGCGATGGAGAACGCACTGAAAGATGCGCAACTGTCTCCAGCACAAATTGGTTACGTAAACGCTCACGGGACTTCAACTCCGGCGGGTGATAAAGCGGAAACCCAGGCTGTGAAAACGGTATTCGGCGCTGCGGCGCGCAGTGTGATGGTCAGTTCGACCAAATCGATGACCGGTCACCTGTTGGGTGCGGCGGGCGCGGTTGAGTCTATTTACTCAATTCTCGCCATACGCGATCAGGTCGTGCCACCAACCATCAACCTGGATAACCCGGATGAAGGTTGCGATCTCGACTTTGTACCGCATACCGCACGTCAGGTGAGTAATCTGGAATATACCCTGTGTAACTCTTTCGGTTTCGGCGGCACCAACGGTTCCCTGATTTTCCGTAAAGTGTAATTCTGTGATTATTGCTACAGCGGAACGGCTTCCCGAAGTGGAAGCCGTTTTTATTGGTGCGGCCTGCCTCAGCGGCTAGCGGAATAACTTCTGCACAAACTCAGCATAAGCCGGACGCCAGACATCCATTTCGTGACCAAGTTGCGGATAAGCATGGTAGTCGAACTTAATCCCTTTTTGCTCCAGCGTTTGCTTCAGCCCGGCGATATCTTTGCCGGTAACACTGTCGGTCTCACCTACCACTACGGTAAAGTTGCTTAGCTGCCGGTTAATTTCCTGCGGCTTGTCCAGCTGCGCGCTAACGGCGGCATTGGGTACCGTGGTGATGGTGACGCCGCTAAAGGTCGCCAGCGCACCAAAGTGATCAAGATGACTTAAACCCGACACCAGCGCCTGATATCCCCCCTGCGACAGACCGGCGAGCGCGCGCCCGGCGGCATCGGTTCGGGTATTAAAGCGCTGAGAGATTAGCGGAATAATATCGTGAATCAGTTCGCGATCGGCGGCGCGGGCATTGGCCGGATAGAACACCTTACGCCGATCCTGCGGCACCACATTTTCCGGCGTGGTGCTGGCGGTATCGGTTTCTGTATCCGGGATCACTACCAGCATCGGCTTAATTTTCCCTTCCGCCAGCAGGTTATCCATGATCTGCGGAATACGCCCCTGATCGATCGCGGAACGGCCACTGTCGCCAAAACCATGATAGAAGTAGAGCACCGGCAGCGCTTTCGCCGCCGCATCAACGCCGGGCGGTGTCCATACCGCTAACTGGCGTTCGCTGCCCAGCTCCGCGGAATGGTAAGTGAGAATGCGTAACTCACCATGAGGCACCGCACGCACATCCAGCAGACTGCCCGGCACCAGTATCTGACTGGTGTTTACCTGACGTTGCGGTTTGGTATTGGCGCTACCGCTATCGATGCTGCGAAATCCGTCAACATTGAAAAAATACTCATACAGATTGGGCGCCAACACCTTACTGCGGAAGGTCCAGATCCCGGCGGCGTCTTTATTCATCGGGTGCGAGACAAAGCTTTCCGGCGTGGCGCCGGTAAATAATTTCACTTCTTTCGCCAGTGGCGCGAACAGCCGGAAGGTGACGCTGTTATCCGCATTGACCGCGGTGACGTACTCCTTAACCGCACGATCTGATGGCGGCAGCGGCGGAAAATCCGCCGGCAGTGAGACGGCGTGTACTGTGCTGGCCGGGGGCAGCAACAGACCGGTGATCAGTAGTGCCAGTGCGCTCTTGTTGATCATAATTTCTCCATTGAAAATCGGTTGGCTACACGCCAGCATGCGGTTACCACCACACCTCTGCCTGGACACCGACGGTGAACTGGTCATTTTTCTCGTCCGCGAAGCTGTAACTGGACAACTCGTTATCAAGCAAATGAATATAGGTGCCGTAGAAACGAATTTCCGGACGTGAATTCAACAGGCTGGTATCGACCTTAAACGCGTGATAAAGCGTGGTTTTATAGGCAGACTCTTTCAGGTTAGTACCATTCTGAGTTTTATTGGTCTGGGTGAACCAGCCAAGCTCGACACCGGTCTGGTTATACTGGTCCCAGATCCATGCCGGACGAATCACGGTACGCAGGCTTTCAAAGTCGCTGTGGGCGCCGCTCTGGTAGCTGTAAACATCATTACCCCGGGAGTAAACCAGCGCGTTAGCCATAATAATGCGGTCGCTCAGATAGACTTCGCCCTGCGAGAAGGCGCGCCAGGCACTGCCATCGTGGTCTCCGTAGTAGTAGCCATTGACGCCCAGGGATGGGTTCGCTTCGGAGTAGTTGGAGAAATTTCCGGCGATAGAGTTATTGGCTGCCTGCACGGTGAATTCATTAAATCCTTTGCGAGTCAATTCCTGACGGAGGGTGGCGGAGGCCAGCCACGAGTCTTTCAGATCGTAGTAGCTGTTATCGTTCTCATTCTCTTTCTGACTATCGGTTTTATTCGCCATGGCATATTTACCCATCAGGGTCAGCGACCCCTTTTCCCACAGCGGAATGTTGCGATAGCGCAGGTCAATCGAGTTGGTATTCATCTGCGTGGTGGCGGTCAGGTCGCGATTGTAGACATCAAGGTCTTCACGCGTTAGAGAGGCATCCAGCAGGCCGACACCCAGTTGCATATTCTCGATACCGACGCCGGCACCGGCATCCTGGCGGTAACCTTTCCAGTCGAGCATCTGAATTTCATACACCGGCAGGTGGTGTTTACCTACCCAGAAATCCGCCTCGGGAGCAAATGGCAGAAAACCTTTGGTTGTCAGGTAGATGTCCGAGAACTGCAGCAGATTCTCCGTACCGGTGTTATCACCAAACCAGGAAGAGGTATATTGTTCGCCGACATTACCATCGAGCAACACCACCGCCTGGGCGGTTTTGCCATTCTCGTTATATACCCGCTGTTTCAGATAGAGATCGAACCAGCTGCTGTATTCATTACCAAAGCGTCCCAGTGAGCCGATAGCGTAGGATTTGGGTGAGCCATTGTTGCTGGTACCCCAGCCGCTGCGGAAATAACCGGTGTAGCTGAAGCCAATATCGTCCTTCACATACTTACTGATATCCTTCATGGTAACCTGCTGCGGAGCGCTGGCGTTGTCAGCTATTGCTGGCGTGCCGCTGGTGGTCGCTGGCTGGCTGGTGGCATTGCTCACCGCTACTACCGTCTGCGCGCCTGGCGCCACAGAGACCGGCGCAACGGCTACCGGACGCACCGCCTGCCATTTTTCGGTCTTCTGTTTATAGGCATTAAAATCGGCTTTGGTTTGTTGCAGCTCCTGCTTGTTACTGGCTAATTCTTTTTCCAGCAACTCCAGCCGTTGTTCAACGCTGAGTTTTGCGGCGGCGGCATATTGCGGCACTAATACGCTGGCGATCAATACTGCGATTAATTTCAAGGGATATGATTTCATAATGACCATCCTGTCATAAACAGATAAAGGGATTCTGGTTGCGTGATAAAAGGTCGAATTAAATACAATTAAGTTTTCTGAGGGTGATATTTTTAATGTGGCTCGTTTATTTTCTTTTTTTGCCGACAACAGAACACCGTCATCATCAAATGATAATGGCGTGTTTCTTTTCAGCTGCGGTGACGGAAATATGGGTTACTCTGCTCAGGTGTAAAGCATAAATCCTCCTCAATCCACGGGGGTGATGAGCGTCCACAGGCGCAATGCCTGCTCAGGCCAGTCGGCATCCGATTGCGGAAGGGCGCTGCCCGGATTCAGGCCAAAAAAAAAACCTAAACCCTCCGGGCCGCATTAATGAAAATGTCAGCCCGGAGGGTTTAGGTTTTGCCTGAGGAACAGTAACAATCCTAAATAAGATTTTTGGATTCTGCCACAGGCCGCAGTTAAAACAAGTTCTGATGCATTGTTCTGTTGGTTTTTGTGATAACTATCAAAAATAATTACTGCGAATTTCGGTGGCGACATTTTTTTTGCCGGATAGCGGCAAAGTTATTTGCCATTTTAGCTTAACGGATTCTGTGCTTGCGCTAATAATAGCGCGCGCGCCCGTCACTATTTTCCCGCTGGCGGCAGATGCCCATTAACCGTATCATGCAGGCGGTTTTTTTCCGCTGTGGTATAAATAGCGCTGAGCGTGCGGCGGCGGGCAGTTTCAGAAGATTCTCTGCCGCCAGCCGGGTAATCTGACAGTGCAGCGGCGATTGAGGAAAGGGTAAGGCATGGTGTGGATCAATGGTGAACAACAGGATCGGCTGGCGGTAAACGATCGTGCAGTGCAGTTTGGCGACGGCTGTTTTACCACCGCGCGGGTACGTCATGGCCAGATTGACTGGCTGGCTGAACATCTGCAGCGCTTACAGCTGGGCAGCCGCCGCCTGCTGATTGACGGGGTTGACTGGCTGGCGCTGGAAACGGAAATGAAGCTGGCCGCGCGACAGCAGGGCGATGGCGTGCTGAAAGCGATCATTAGCCGTGGCAGCGGCGGGCGCGGCTACAGTGCGGCAGGTTGTCAGACGCCGACGCGCATTGTGTCGTTAGCGCCATACCCGGCCCATTATCACCACTTACGCCACAGCGGGGCGCGACTGGCGCTCAGCCCGATAGCGCTGGCGCAAAATCCGCTGCTGGCTGGTATTAAGCACCTTAATCGCCTGGAGCAAGTGTTGATCCGTACGCAACTTGAGCAGACTGGCGCCGATGAGGCGCTGGTGCTTGACACCGCAGGTAAGCTGGTGGAATGCTGTGCGGCCAATTTGTTCTGGCGCACCGCTGAGCAGGTGTTTACGCCGCAGCTGACGCAGTGCGGGGTAGCCGGCGTGATGCGTCAGCACATTATCAGCCTGCTGGAACAGCAGGGATATCACTGTCAGGAAGTCAGCGTGGAGATGAGTGCGCTCTCCCGTGCCGATGAAGTGCTGATTTGCAACGCACTGATGCCTGTTTTGCCGGTTTATCAGATTGAGGGCTGGCGCTATTCTTCCCGTCAGCTGTGTGATCTGATCAGCCCATATTGTTAATTAAATGGATATTGCATGACTAAAACGCGCAAAATTATCGCCGGGGCGATAGTGATTCTGGCGCTAATTATAGCCACCTGTTACTGGCAAATCCGCCAGTTTGCGGCTTCACCGCTGACGATAAACCAGGAAACCCTCTTCACGCTACCCGCCGGCACTGGTCGTGTGGCTCTCGAAGCACAGCTGGTTGAGCAGAAGATCGTGCCGCCAACGCTGTGGTTTGGCGCGCTGCTGAAACTGGAACCGGAGCTGGCGAAATTTAAAGCCGGCACCTATCGCCTGAGCAAGGCGATGACGGTACGCGAAATGCTGGAACTGCTGGCGAGTGGTAAAGAAGCGCAGTTCCCGATCCGTTTTGTCGAAGGAACGCGTCTGCAGGAGTGGCTGGCGCAGTTGCGTGCCGCGCCTTATCTGAAGCACACGCTGGAAGACGATCAATTTACCACCCTGGCGCAGGCGCTACAGCTGGGTAGCACTGATGGCGTTGAGGGCTGGTTCTATCCGGATACCTATCTCTATACCGCCAATACCAGTGATATAGCACTACTGAAGCGTGCGCACCAGCGCATGGTGACGCTGGTCGACAGTATCTGGCAGGAGAAAATGGACGATCTGCCGTATAAAACGCAGAACGATCTGGTCACCATGGCCTCAATCATTGAGAAAGAGACCGCGGTTAACGATGAACGCAGCAAAGTCGCATCGGTATTTATTAACCGTTTACGGCTGGGCATGCGTCTGCAGACCGATCCGACGGTGATCTATGGCATGGGTGATAAGTATAACGGCAGCCTGACGCGCGCAGATCTTGAGACGCCAACCGCGTATAATACCTATGTGATCAGCGGATTGCCGCCCGGTCCGATTGCGATGCCGGGCAAAGCGTCGCTGGACGCCGCCGCGCACCCGCTGAAAACCAACTATCTCTATTTTGTTGCCGATGGCAAAGGTGGCCATACCTTTACCACCAATCTGGCCAGTCATAACCGTGCGGTGCAGGTTTATCGCCAGGCATTGAAGGAAAAGAATGAACAGTAAATTCATTGTTATTGAAGGTCTTGAAGGGGCAGGGAAGACGACTGCGCGTGATGCGGTGGTCGAGGTCTTGCAGCAGCAGGGCATTACCGAAGTGGTATTTACCCGTGAGCCTGGCGGCACCCCGCTGGCGGAGAAACTGCGCGACCTGATTAAGCAGGGCATTAATGGCGAGCAGGTGACCGATAAAGCGGAGCTGCTGATGCTGTATGCCGCGCGCGTGCAACTGGTGGAAACGGTGATTAAACCGGCGCTGGCGCGCGGCGCCTGGGTGGTCGGCGATCGTCACGATCTCTCCTCGCAGGCTTATCAGGGCGGCGGGCGCGGTATTGATCGTCAGCTAATGAATGCGCTGCGCAGCACCGTACTGGGTGACTTTGCGCCGGACCTGACCCTTTACCTTGATGTGACGCCGGAAATCGGTCTGCAACGCGCGCGCGCGCGCGGTGAGCTGGATCGCATTGAGCAAGAGTCGCTGAGTTTCTTTGTGCGTACCCGCCAGCGTTATCTGGAGCTGGCCGCGGCCGATCCGCGTATTAAAACCATTGATGCGACCCAGGATATTGCCGAAGTCACGGCGTCACTTAAGACCGTATTGCGGCAGTGGCTGACGGAGCAGGCGTAATGAACTGGTATCCGTGGCTTAATCAGCCCTACCGGCAAATTGTTGAACAGCATCAGGCCGATCGTGCTCACCATGGTTTACTGATCCAGGCGTTGCCGGGTATGGGGGATGATGCGCTGGTCTGGGCGCTAAGCCGCTGGCTGATGTGTCAGAGACGTGACGGTATTAAAAGCTGCGGTGAGTGTCACGGCTGCCAGCTGATGCAGGCCGGTAACCATCCGGACTGGTATCAGCTGGCGGCGGAAAAAGGTAAAAGTTCGCTGGGTATCGATGCGGTGCGTGGCGTAACGGAAAAGCTCTACCACCATGCTCAGCAGGGTGGGGCAAAAGTGGTGTGGCTGCCGGATACCGCGCAACTGACCGAGGCCGCGGCCAATGCGTTGCTGAAAACGCTGGAAGAGCCGCCGAAAAATACCTGGTTTTTCCTCAGCAGCCGCGAGCCACAGCGGCTGCTGGCCACCTTGCGCAGCCGTTGTTTTAACTGGCATCTGGCGCCGCCGGATGAAGCGCAAAGTCTGCGCTGGCTGCAAAAGCAGGTCCCGCTCGCGCAGGATGCCGCGGTGACTGCGTTGCGCCTCAGTAGCGGCGCACCGGCGGCGGCGCTAACGTTACTGGATGAGAAACTCTGGGCGCAGCGTCAGCTGCTATGCAGCACGCTCGCGACGGCGCTACAGCAGGATTTACTGAGTTTGCTGCCGGTACTGAATCATGATGATGCCGCCGCACGTATCGGCTGGCTCTGCGCGTTACTGATTGACGCCATGAAATGGCAGCAGGGGAGCAGCCAGTTTATGAGCAACGTTGATCAAGCGATACTGATTGGTCAGCTCGCGCAGCGCCTGCCTTCCTCCGCACTGGATAGTAGTTTGCGCAGTTGGATGACCTGCCGCGATCGTCTGCGTCACGTGGTGGCGGTTAATCGCGAGCTGCTGCTCACCGAGCAGCTGTTAAGCTGGGAGCAGATTTTTAGCGGCAACCCGGTTAGCGGCAGCCATTAATGGTTCCGCGACCATGTTTCAGGTCGTCCCGGCATGTACCCGCTACTGTCGGGCAGAATTTAAGAGAGTAATGGTATGTTTTTAGTTGATTCCCACTGCCACCTTGATGGTCTGGACTACCAAACGCTGCACAAAGATGTTGATGAGGTCCTGGCCAGAGCCGCGGCGCGTGAGGTGAAATTTATGCTGGCGGTTGCCACCACGTTACCGGGTTATAAAGCGATGCTGCAGCTGATTGGCGATCGTCACAATGTGGCTTACTCCTGCGGCGTCCATCCGTTGAATCAGGATGAAGAGTATGACTGCGCCGAACTGCGCCAGCTGGCTGCCGATCCGCGCGTAGTGGCGATGGGCGAAACCGGTCTGGACTACTACTACCAGGCGGAAACGAAAGCGCGCCAGCAGGCCTCCTTTCGTGAGCATATTCGCGTCGGACGTGACCTGAATAAGCCGGTGATTGTGCATACCCGCGATGCGCGCGAGGATACGCTGGCGATCCTGCGCGAAGAACAGGTTGAGGGTTGCGGCGGCGTGCTGCACTGCTTTACCGAGGATCGTGAAACGGCCGGTAAGCTACTGGATATGGGGTTCTATATTTCGTTCTCCGGTATCGTCACTTTTCGCAATGCGGAAGCATTGCGCGAGGCTGCCCGCTTTGTGCCGCTGGATCGCATGCTGGTGGAGACGGACTCCCCCTATCTGGCGCCGGTGCCGCATCGTGGCAAAGAGAATCAGCCAGCGTATACCCGCGATGTCGCCGAGTATCTGGCGGTACTGAAAGGGGTGGATGTGGAGGCCCTGGCAACCGCGACCACGCAGAATTTCTCGGATCTGTTTCATATTCCGCTGTCGCGGCTGGGCGCAGAATCACAGCGATGATTTCTTTTATAGCTCGTAATTAATAACTAAAAGTCGTAAAGTGCTGCGCCATAAAATGGCGTATGCGCTTTTTTTTTGCTTAAAAACGGGCAAATTATCAATTTTTTTTAGGCGTTGACGGCAGATGTTCCAGGAAACGTGATAGCCATCAAACAAAACAGATCGGAATTATTTTACTCTTCGTAATAAATACCGAGAGCGCTAAAACGCTCCACCCGTAAAGGGAACCTCCCCCCTTTACAACGCGCATTGCGCGATAAAAAAAAGCAATCATACTCAGGAGCTTCACAATATGTTTAAGAATGCATTTGCAAACCTGCAAAAGGTCGGTAAATCGCTAATGCTACCGGTCTCGGTACTGCCGATCGCCGGTATTTTGCTGGGTGTCGGCTCAGCAAACTTTAGCTGGTTACCTGCTGTTGTCTCTCATGTGATGGCTGAAGCAGGCGGTTCGGTGTTTGCCAATATGCCACTGATTTTCGCTATCGGTGTGGCATTAGGCTTTACCAATAACGACGGTGTTTCGGCACTGGCTGCAGTGGTAGCCTATGGCATTATGGTAAAAACCATGGCCGTGGTCGCTCCCCTGGTACTGCATATGCCGGCGGCAGACATTGAGGCTAAACACCTTGCTGATACCGGTGTTCTGGGCGGTATTATCGCCGGTTCGATCGCGGCATATATGTTTAACCGCTTCTACCGCATTAAGCTGCCAGAATATCTGGGCTTCTTCGCCGGTAAACGTTTTGTGCCGATTATCTCCGGTATGACGGCGATTATTCTGGGTGTGGTGCTCTCCTTTATCTGGCCTCCGGTGGGTGCAGCGATTCAGGAATTCTCCCAGTGGGCGGCCTACCAGAACCCGGTTGTGGCATTCGGTATCTACGGTGTGGTTGAGCGTGCTCTGGTGCCATTTGGTCTGCACCATATCTGGAACGTTCCTTTCCAGATGCAGATTGGTGAATTCACCAACGCGGCAGGTCAGGTGTTCCACGGTGATATCCCTCGCTATATGGCGGGTGACCCAACCGCAGGTAAACTGTCCGGCGGCTTCCTGTTCAAAATGTACGGTCTGCCAGCGGCTGCCATTGCTATCTGGCACTCTGCGAAGCCTGAAAACCGCGCCAAAGTGGGCGGGATCATGATCTCCGCCGCGCTGACTTCATTCCTGACCGGTATCACCGAGCCAATCGAATTCTCCTTTATGTTCGTTGCGCCGATCCTGTACGGCATCCATGCGATTCTGGCCGGTCTGGCATTCCCAATCTGTATCCTGTTGGGTATGCGTGATGGCACCAGCTTCTCACACGGTCTGATCGACTTTATCGTACTGAGCGGCAACAGCAGCAAAATCTGGCTGTTCCCAATTATCGGTATCATTTACGGCATCATTTACTACAGCATTTTCCGTGTGCTGATTGCGAAACTGGACCTGAAAACCCCGGGCCGTGAAGAAAACACTACCGAACAGACGGTTGGTACGGCGAATGAGATGGCGGGTAACCTGGTGAATGCGTTCGGTGGTAAAGCGAACATCACTAACCTTGATGCCTGTATTACCCGTCTGCGTGTAAGTGTGGCAGATGTGACGAAAGTGGATCAGGCTGGCCTGAAGAAACTGGGTGCTGCGGGCGTGGTGGTTGCAGGCTCCGGCGTGCAGGCGATTTTCGGTACCAAATCTGACAACCTGAAAACTGAAATGGACGATTACATCCGTAATCACGCGTAATAACCGCTTCAGATTCAGGCAGTGATCAAAAAAGGGAGCTTCGGCTCCCTTTTTTATTGCCGTCAGCTAACCGGCGTCTTCTGCCGGAAACAGCCGCGCAGTAAGAAAGTCGATAAATACGCGAATACGCGGTGATACCTGGCGACCGGACGGCCAGAGGATATGCAAATTGACACGGCGATCCACATAGTCCTCCAGCAGGCGACATAAACTGCCGCTGGCGAGAGCCTCGCGCACCGAAAAATCCGGCAAACAGGCAATGCCGAGTCCGTTTAGGGCAAAAAAGACTCGCGTTTCAATGTCATTGCAAATCATCGACGTTGGCAGCAGTGGTTCGGCTTCTCCCGGTCTCAGGCGTAATGGCCATATCTCCAGTTTTCCGGAGTGGGGATAACGGTAGTGCAGACAGTTATGTGCAACCAGGTCTGCCGGCTGCTGCGGTATGCCGTGCTGGCGCAGATAGTCCGGCGATGCAACCAGGGTAGTATGAAATGTTCCCAGTTTACGCATCGTCAGCCGAGAGTCGGAGGGTTCGCCAGTGCGGACAACGGCATCAAACCCTTCATCAATCACGTCGACCAGCCGGTCACTGAAGTCGAGATCCAGCTCGATATCGGGGTACTGCAACATAAAATCGCTGAGGGTCGGCAGGAGCAGGGAGCTGATTAGCGGCAAACTGACGCGCAGACGTCCGCGCGGTGCACTGGTTGCCTGCGACAGCGCCAGTTCTGTCGCTTCGATTTCCGCCAGAATACGACGGCTGCGTTCCAGTAATAATAACCCCTCCGCCGTCAGTGTCAGACTGCGCGTACTGCGATGAAACAGTCTTACCCCCAGCCGCGCCTCCAGTCGCGCCACACTTTTGCCTATGGCCGAAGCCGAAATGCCCAACTGGCGACCGGCAGCCACAAAACTGCGGGTTTCGGCAATTTTAACAAATACGGTAAATCCACTCAGGCTGTCCATTTCTCTGCCTCATGATTACGGACATTTTTGTCCGCATACTCAGGAACTCTACCCAGGTTTTTCTTTAGTTGCATAATTTCTATAGTTCGCTGGTCATCCACTCACCAGGGAATAACCATGACCACTGATTCGTTAACTGTATCCGACACGGTTTCTGACGCCGCTTTCTCCGCTGCTGTGGACCACGTGATTGACCAGGCGTTGTCGCAACAGCGGCTGGTCGGCACCGTGGTGCTGGTCGCGCACCATGGGCGCCTGATCTACCGTCGCGCCGCCGGTCAGGCAGATCGCGAAACGGCGCGTGCGATGCAGGAGGATACGCTATTCCGGCTGGCTTCGATGAGCAAGCCGATTGTCTCGGTGGCCGCCATGGTGCTGGTGGCTCAGGGACGGTTAGATGCGGATGCCGATATCCGCCGCTGGCTACCTGATTTTCAGCCGCGCATGGCGGACGGCAGCCGGCCGCTGATTAGCGCCAGACAGTTGCTCAGCCACACCGCCGGGCTCGGTTACCGCTTCCTTGAGGCTGATGAATCCGGTCCCTATGCGCAGGCCGGTGTTTCCGATGGCATGGATCTGGCGGGGATTAGCCTGAGCGAAAATCTGCGCCGCATCGCCAGCGTGCCATTGCTGTATCCGCCGGGCTGCGGCTGGGGCTATTCGCTGGCCACCGATGTGCTGGGCGGGTTGATTGCCAGTCTGTGCGATCAACCGCTGGAAGACGCAATTCAGACACTGGTGACCGGGCCACTGGCGATGAGCGACACCGGCTTTAGCACCCGGGATGCACAGCGGCTGGCGGTGCCATATATTAGTCATCAACCGCTACCGCGCCGTATGCAGGCGCAGGATCGGGTTGCGCCTTTCGAAGGTACGGTCGGGATCCGCTTTGCGCCAGCCCGGGCGCTTGACCCCGCGGCATTTCCTTCTGGCGGCGCTGGCATGGTGGGGAGTGCCGGCGATTTTCTGCGTCTGCTGGAGCTATTGCGCGCCGGCGGCGCACCGCTGTTACCGGCAGCTCAGGTGGCCGAAATGGCGCGCGACCACAGTGCGGGCTATGTGTTGCCTGATCCGGGATTCGGTTTTGGTCTGGGCTTTTCCGTATTGCGCGATCCGCTGGCGGCGGCGTCACCGGAATCCCCCGGCAGCTGGCGCTGGGGCGGGGCTTATGGTCACTCATGGTTTGTCGACCGGGGACGCGGTCTGAGTGTGGTGGCGTTAACGAATACCTTATATGAGGGCATGTCAGGACGCTTTGTCACTGACTTACGTGATGCCATCTGCGGCCAGATTGCAGCAGTCGGGCAGCTGGCATGATGAACCAGACGCTTACGGATAGCCAGAAGCGCCTGCCGGTAACCCGGTTGCTGGCCCTGGCGCTAACGGGATTTATCACCATTCTGACCGAAGCTCTGCCAGCCGGGCTACTGCCGCAAATCAGTCAGGATCTGCATGTTTCGCCAGCGCTGGCTGGACAGCTGGTGACCCTGTATGCCATCGGGTCGCTGCTGGCGGCGATCCCGCTGACCATCATCACCCAGGGTATCGGGCGGCGAACGTTACTGTTACTGGCGATCGGCGGTTTTGCCGTGGTGAATAGCATCACCGCACTGTCGGGCAGTTACCTCCTGACGCTGGTGGCGCGCTTTGTGGCCGGTGTCTGCGCCGGGCTGGTGTGGGCGCTGATTGCCGGATATGCCGCACGGATGGTGCCTGAGCGGCTGAAAGGACGGGCGATCGCCGTGGCTATGGTTGGGACGCCGCTGGCATTATCGCTGGGGATCCCGCTGGGCACCTTTATCGGCGCGATTATCGGCTGGCGCGTCACTTTTGCGCTGATTAGCCTGTTAACCCTGCTGCTGATCGGCTGGGTGAGGGTGAAACTGCCTGACTATCCCGGACAGCTGGCGGCTCAACGCTTATCGCTGAGGCAGGTGTTTATCCTGCCGGGCGTCCGTCCGGTGCTGCTGGTTACGCTGGGATTTGTCCTGGCGCATAATATTCTCTATACCTACATCGCGCCGTTACTGGCGCCGTTGGGTATGGCGCTGCAGATTGACCGGGTCCTGCTGCTGTTTGGTGTGGCTGCGTTCGGCGGCATTGTGATTATTGGCATATTAATCGATCGCGGCATCCGTCAACTGGTACTGGGCAGTATTGTGCTGTTCGCCGCTGCTGCGCTGCTACTGGGACTCTGCGCCGCTATGCCGCTGGCCGTGTGGCTGGCGATCGGATTATGGGGGCTGGCGTTTGGTGGTGTGTCGACCCTGTTCCAGACTGCGCTGGCCGACAGCGCGGGTGCCGCGGCGGATGTGGCGCAGTCGATGCTGGTCACCTGCTGGAATATCGCGATTGCCGCTGGCGGAATTATCGGCGGCGTACTGCTGGAGGGGGGCGGGGTGCAAACATTGCCGTGGGCGGTGCTGGCCTTAATGGCGCTGACGCTGCTGGTTGCCGGCAACGCGCAGCGTCATGGTTTCCCACCGCCCGGATTAGTCGATCACAAGTAGACGCGCAGATATTCGGTTAAGCACAGCAGCGCCATTGCCTGACCATAAGGCATCGAGGTGAGCGGGATTTGGCGATAATAGTCCAGATCCTTGCCCATCGCGGTACCGAATGATACCTGCGTCAGTTCACCGTCGGCATTGATATGCTTAATCACCCCCTGCACCGCTTTTTCCGCCATTGGCAGGTAATCACGCGAGATATAGCGTTTACGTACCGCTTTGAGAATGCCATAGGCGAAGCCAGCGCTGGCAGAGGCTTCCGGATAGCTGTCGCGATCGTCCAGCAGCGTGTGCCACAGGCCACTTTGATGCTGGTATTGCTCCAGCGCGGCGATCTGCGTCTCCAGCGTCTGCAACAGAAAACGGCGGGTAGCGTGATTTTCCGGCCACGCCATCAGTTCAATAAATTCAGGAATGGCAATGGTCAGCCAGCTGTTGCCGCGTGCCCAGCGGGCATTGGCAAAATTATGTTCACCGTCGAAGGTCCAGCCGTGGAACCATAACCCGCTCTGGCGATCCATCAGGTACTGCACATGCAGCAGAAACTGATAGCTGGCCTCTTCGATATACTCCTGGCGACCCAGCAGTTTGCCGATTTTTGCCAGTGGCAGCACGCTCATCATCAGCGTGTCATCCCACAACTGCTGATGGTTTTCATTGTTGTAGACAATATGCTGCAGTCCGTTGCAGCGGGTGCGGGGCATTTCATACATCACCCATTCCGCCCAACGTTCCAGCACCGGCAACAGCGCCGGATTACCGGTCTCTTCGTAGCGGTACGCCAGCGTCAGAAACGGACAGACGGTATTGACGTTCTTGGTGGGGGTGCCTTCCGCCAGACGTGCGGCGAACCAGTCGTCAATAATCGCCAGCGTTTTCTGGTCGCCGGTCTGCTGATAGTAGTGATACATGCCGTACAGGCCGATGCCGTGCGTCCACTCCCAGCCAGCCCAGCCTTTGGTATCGATCACCCGACCATCATCCAGCCGCAATAAAAACTCGCCGCTCTGGTCGGTGATATTCACCAGGTTGTCCGTGAGTTTACCAATCAGCTGATTCAGCTGCTGACGTGGCAGCAGATATTCGGGCTGACGAAGTAACGCGCTCTGTTTTACCGGGAATACCGTCATCATTCGATCCTATCGTTTTAACGTGTGTGTGATGGGCACTGCGCCAGACTGTGTGGCTGGCAGCGCAGGCGCAGGTGCTTTATTGCGATTGAGGAAACCAATATTATTGTTACCCCATAAGTTTTCGTATGGCATGCCTGCCAGCAGTTCCACGGTGGCACGCGCATCCGGGGTGATTCTTTCCGGCACCGCGCGGCCGGCTTCACGCATTTTCAGCGTTTCAGCGCGCAGAATGCTGTGGGTTTGCAGATTGAGTTTGAAGCGTAAGGAGATAAAGAAGCCGATTGCCAGTACGCAGACGGTACCGACGCTCAGAATCAGCAAAATGGTGTGGGTGACCGTCTCGCTCTGCACCGGGCGGCCGGAAACAAAACCGGAGAGCTGTAGCACAATGCCGACAAACATTACCGCACCCGCCTGTGATGCTTTACGCGTCAGGGTCATAATGCCGGCAAAAATCCCTTCACGGCGCTGGCCGGTAATCACTTCATCGACGTCGGCGATATAGGTATAGATATTCCATGGTACGTAATTGATGCCGCCACGCCCGAGACCGGCAACCGCGGAAATCACCAGCAGCAGCGCCATATTGTCATTCATGCCGCTGTACCACAGCGCGGCGTAGGAGAGGGCGCTACAGGCAAATAGCGTCACCACCAGGCGGTAGGACGGGGCCGGCCCAAGACGGATACATAAGGGGATCATGGCCATTACCGCGATAAATTGCAGGATCGCCATGGTGCCCATCAGGCTGGAGGCAATCTGCGCGCTCTGCATCAGCACAAATACCACGTACCAGGTAAACACCGCGTTAAACACGTCCTGGGCGATATACCCACCAAGATACATGCCAAGATGCTGGCGGAAGATACGGATACGCAAAGTTGAAGAGAGCTCGGTATACAGGCGCTGTAAGCTCTGCATTAAGCTGAGCTGGCTTTTTTCCGCTTCGGCGCGGCGCGACTGTTCCGAGAAATCTTCCGGCGCGCGCTCCCAGGTGAAGAACCACACCAGCGTCAGCACCAGCGCACAAATGATCGAAAATACCAGGCTGGAGTAGAAGAAGGAGATGGCATTATCCTTGCCGAAAATACCCAGCAACACCCCCGGCAGGAAGGCCGCAAGAATTGCCGACAACTGCGCCAGCGCAATACGTGCGCCGGAGAATTTGGTTTTCTTTTTGAAGTCATCGGTCATCTCCGGCACCAGGGTTTCATAAGGTACCAGGATCATGGTGTAGACGATATCGAACAACAGATAGGTCAGCAGATAGTAGACATAGCTCATATGCCCAACCCACATCAGGCTGTAGCTGAAGACGCAGGGGATGCCGAGCAGAATAAAGAACTTACGACGCCCGAAGCGTTTACCCAGCCATGTGGAGCCGAAATTGTCGGTTAAAAACCCCATCAGCGGACTGACAACCGCATCAAGCACGCGCGCCATCGCGAAGATAAAGGTCGCCTCAATCGGTGTCAGGCCACAAAAGTTGGTGTAGAAATAGAGCAGCCAGGCTGCCGTCAGCGCGGTGGTGCCGGCGCCGAGAAAATCGCCAGAGCCATAGGCGAGGTAATTGGCCAATCCAATCTTGCGAGAGGGCATGTGCAATACTCCCTGATCAATCCTGTAGTGAAAAAACGCGGATACCGAAAAACTCAAACGGATTGGCATGAAATTAGAGCGTTCACGGCGGCTAAACCTTCGCGATTTTGCAAGCTGATAAGCGAAAGTGGCAAAAACACAAAGGGCAGGCTGACCCGCGTCTAAATTTATAAAACATCGTTTTATTTTTGTTGGAGAAGGCTGACGGAAATGTGGCGAATCGCACAAAAAATCGCAGAAGGGAGTAAACTGGTGACGAAATGGCGTAAAGCCAGGCAGCTGGCAAAAGAAAAGTCACTTGAAGGTTGAAAGAAAACAAATTTCTCGCTCATACTGCGTTAACTTATCTCTCCGCTAAGGATTTGCACCATGGCTGAAGAAACCATTTTTAGTAAGATCATTCGCCGCGAAATTCCGGCCACTATCGTCTATCAGGATGAGCTGGTCACCGCCTTCCGTGATATCGCGCCTAAGGCGCCGACCCATGTGCTGATTATTCCTAATGTGCTGATTGCCACTGCCAACGATGCCACAGAAGCGCATGAGCAGGCATTAGGGCGCATGATTACCGTGGCGGCGAAGATCGCCAAACAAGAAGGGATCGCCGAAGATGGCTACCGTTTAATCATCAACTGTAACCAGCATGGCGGACAGGAGGTGTATCATATCCATATGCATCTGGTGGGCGGTCGTCCTCTCGGACCGATGCTTTCACATTGAGAACTGAGCGAAACACCACGATGCGTGTCCTGCTTACCGCTATTGTCGTACTGTTGGCCCTGACCGGCTGCAGTAGCAAGCAGCCGAAGATCAATACCTCACAGTCACTGGTGATGGAATCCTCCGTGTTATCCGCAGGCATCACCACGGATGAGCCGACTATCGGCGAACGCGACGGGCAGCAACGTGCCGCCACCGTGCTGTTTAATCAACAGGAAATGCCGGTACAGGTTAACTATCGCTTCTACTGGTATGACGATAAAGGGCTTGAGATCCAGCCTTTTGAGCGCCCGCGCATGGTGGTGGTGCCCGCTCACGCTAAAGTCGAAATCGCTTCACAGCTGGGTAATCTGACCGCCAGCCAGGTGCGACTTTATCTCTATCTCTAAGGGGAACATTTGTGACCAGCAGTATGTATAAACTTTCCGGCGTGGTGTTACTGGCGCTGATCCTCAGCGGCTGTATTCAGCGTGCCGAACAGCCGCAGCCACCGGCGCCGGTAGAGCCGGTGCCACCGACCCAGCCGGTACCGCCAGTACCGCAACCACAGCCTGGTCTGCCGGTTCCGCAACCGCCGAAACTGGTGACCATCAACTGGGATGCCAGCGTGCAGCCGCTGGTGGCGCAGATGCTGCAGGCCGACGGCGTAACGGCGGGCAGTGTGCTGTTAGTTGATCGGATTAAAAACAGCACAAACGGCAATCTGCAAACCGCGAAAGCCACCGCCGCGCTGCAAAACGCGCTGGCGAATAATGGCAAATTTACCCTCGTCACCCCGCAGCAGCTGAACGTCGCGAAGCAAACCCTCGGGCTGTCGGAGGAAGATAGCCTTACCACGCGCAGCAAAGCGGTGGGACTGGCACGTTATGTCGGGGCGCAGTATGTGCTCTACAGTAATGCTCAGGGTGACGTGAAGTCGCCAGAACTGCAAATGCAGCTGATGCTGGTGCAGACCGGCGAAATTATCTGGTCGGGTAGCGGTGACGTACAGCATTGATCCCTCCCTGCAACAGCTGATTGTCAGGCAATTTCCGGCGGCTCAGGCCGCCGGTTGTTTTTCCCCGCTGGCCGGACTGACCGGTTTAACCGGTAAAGTCACCCTCGATCGGCAAGTGATGCTGGCACGCCGTCAGGCGTTGCAGCCGATCCCCTTTGTCAGTCGCCGCCGTGAATACCGTTTGCTGAAACAGCTGGCCGCCAGTGGCCTGGTACCCCAGGTATATGGCCATAATCAGCACTGGCTGCTGCTGGAGTGGCTGCCGGGCGAGGTGCTGGATGCCGCGCAGATCGCGCAGCATCTGCCGGAACTGGTAACGGTGGTGAGTGAGTTGCATCATCAACCGCTAACCGGTTACCGGCTACCGATGCTGGCGTTATTACGGTGCTACTGGCAGCAGTGCCGTCAGCGCAATATCCACTGGCTACGCGCATTAAGGCGGCTGGAGCGTCGCGGCGAGCCACTGCCGTTACGCCTCGCGCCACTGCATATGGATATTCATGGCGGCAATATCCTGCAGTGCGGGGGGCGATTACGGCTGATTGACTGGGAATATGCCGGTGACGGCGATATTGCCTTAGAGCTGGCGGCAATGATCGGCGCCAGTGGTTTATCCGCCGCGCAGAGTCGCCGTCTGCTACTGGATTATGCGCGCCATAATCAGCTTGATGCCGCCAGGCTGGCGCGTCAGGTCGCGCGCTGGCACCCATGGCTGCGTTTGCTGATGGCCAGCTGGTATCAGCTCCGCGCGGAGCAGAGCGGCGAACAACCGTTGCGGCAACTGGCCGCCGCGGCCTGGCTGGCGCTGTAGCCGCTGTTATTTACCGCTCTCCTCCTGTAAATTCTGCAACGATCGCCTATGATGAGCGCCTGCTTTGAAAGAGGAATAATCAATATGATGGAGTTGACCACGCCTGGCCCGGTAATGCTGGATGTGCAGAGCTATGAACTGGACGCGGAAGAGCGCGAAATTTTACAGCATCCGCTGGTGGGCGGTCTGATTCTGTTTACCCGCAATTATCACGATCCTGAGCAGTTGCGTGAACTGGTGCGCCAGATTCGTACCGCCTCGCGCAGTCGTTTAGTGGTGGCGGTGGATCAGGAAGGCGGCCGCGTACAACGTTTCCGTGATGGTTTTACCACTTTACCCGCGATGCAGTCGTTTGCCGCGCTGAATGACAGCGCCAGCGCCGGTGAACTGGCGCAGCAGGCAGGCTGGCTGATGGCATCAGAGATGATCGCCATGGATATCGATATCAGCTTTGCGCCGGTACTGGATATTGGTCATATCAGCGCGGCGATCGGCGAGCGTTCATTCCATCAGGATCCGGCGATTGCGCTGGCGGTGGCGCGTCGTTTTATTGCCGGGATGCACGAAGCCGGGATGAAAACTACCGGCAAACATTTCCCGGGGCACGGTGCGGTCAGAGCTGACTCGCATAAAGAGACGCCGCGCGATGACCGTGATGAAGCGTTGATCCGCCAGCATGATATGCAGATCTTTCGCCAGTTGATTGACGAACGGGCACTGGACGCCATTATGCCCGCGCACGTGATCTATCCGGCAGTGGATCCGCGCCCGGCCAGTGGTTCGCCGCACTGGCTGAAGACGGTGCTGCGCGCCGGGCTGGGCTTTGATGGCGTGATCTTCTCTGACGATCTGTCGATGGAAGGGGCGGCGATTATGGGCAGCTATGCTGAGCGTGCTCAGGCTTCGCTGGATGCCGGTTGCGATATGATTCTGGTCTGCAATAACCGCGCGGGCGCAGTAAGCGTATTGGATAATCTGTCACCGGTTAAAGCCGAACGCGTCAGTCAGTTATACCATCAGGGGACATTTAGCCGTCAGCAGCTGCAGCAGTCAGCACGCTGGAAAAGCGCCAATCATCAGTTAAGTCAGTTGCATGAGCGCTGGCTGGCGCATAAAGCCGCAGCCAGATAGTTCTCTGACGCGGGCCGGGATGGCGGAGCGTTTTCCGCCATCTCCGCGGTGGCAATATTCCGCGCGCAGAAAATAAAAGCCGGTTAATTAAATAAAAATAAGCTGGTGTTTCATCGCATTATCAATTTAGCCTGGTATTTTCATTATTATTTCTTGATCTTTTATTGATGGTTGCTAGTTTTATTAATGCAAGACCTTCACTGAGCACCCATCATGGAATAATCAGCATCCCGCTGGTTTTTGACACTCTGTCCGATGGGAATATTGAAATACCAAGAGGATTTTGTATGACTCAGCATCGTGGAAATTCAGGTAATTTTTCAGAAGATCGTGAAAAGGCGTCAGAGTCAGGAAAAAAAGGCGGCCAGAGTAGTGGCGGTTTGAAAAATGATCGTGAAAAAGCATCGGAAACCGGCAAGAAAGGCGGCCAGAACCAGCATCGTAACTAGCGTCTGACCCAAGGCCGCGCAGCATGCAGCATCGCATTGTTGCGCACCACGCCATCACGATTTTTACCGGTGATGGCGTTTTTATTTATTTCAACCGATCGCTTAATAACAGTGCAGTATTAATTTTTTTTTGGCTGTAATGATTACTTTAGTCTTATTATTGTACGTTGGTCTTATTTCTCATTTCAGCAGGAATTATTATCGCTGTTTATTTTTTCTGTCCGGTGTGACAGATGGTAGTCTTATTTTTCGCTAATCGGTTAATAAGGAATGAAATTAACCGGCGGCAACCACGGTTACCGCCGGCGCTATATTATATCAGCGATTTAATAAATGCCTGCCACTGTGCTTTATAGGCCTCCAGCTGTTTTCGCATTCCGTTGATATTCTGCGTTGTCGCTTCCGTCTGGGTGTCAATCATAGCGCTAAAGGTGGCAAAAGCCTCATCCATGTTGTCACCATGCTGTGTAACGTTTTGCATGGCCGCCAGCTGTTGCTGCTGATGGCTGTTGTCCTGTTCCAGCCGGCTGATATACGCCTTCACATCGGCAATCTGCTTACCGTCGCCAGATTTCCCGGCGACAGTGAGTGCCGCCTGCGCCAGTTGCAGCGAACTCTGTTCACGTGAAGCAACTTGATGGCCTATCAGCGTATCGACAATAGTGTTAGCCAGATCTCTGCTGCCGCTGTCGATATATTTGTCCACCAGCTTATGGAGTTTGGCCTCGGTCAGGGAGATCGCCATGGCTTTGGAAATATCGGAGTTATCGTACAGATTAGCCGCTGCGGTGCCTTCACTTAACACTTTATGCAGCGCGGCCGTAAACTTATCAAGGCTGGACTGGGTACTGTCACGGGCCAGGCCCAGCAATGAACTGACGCCAACCGCGTCATCCGGGGAGAGAACATCGTTGTAAAAATCTGCGCTGGTAGCGGGGATCACTGGCGGGCTGACTAATTTTAGTTCATTGATTTTTCGGGAGTTCTCTTGCTGCTGTTCTTCGCTTAGCGGCGGTTTTTCCGTTTCGCTGCTGGTCTGTTTCAGACGATTCACCGCCTCGGGCGAGATCGCTACTACGGCACTGGACTGGTCTTTCTCCAGCGGTTCAGTCGCTGATATGGCGGGGTGCGCTGCAGGTGTGGCAGCAGGATCCCGCGGGATACCGTCATATATTCCATTTGTCACGCCTGTAATGCTCATAATGCCCTCAACGATTGGTTCGGAAGATCGAACAAATTATCGGCACTGTGTAAGGAATCTTTAATTAAACGTAACCGGATGTGTTCTTATCCGCCGCGGTGGGTCACGGATAATCTGTCATCGATCAAAGCAAAGCCGGAGATTAAGCTGTACCCTTAGTGTGGGTTTATATGTCAGCGGCACGGGCCGCTGTCCGCCGCAGCGCAGCCGCTGGCGCATAACGCGCCGGGCACATCGCCACCGATGGCCCGGCCAGACAAAATCAACGGTGAGGATAACGATGATCATCTATCTGCACGGTTTCGATTCAAACAGTCCGGGTAATCATGAAAAGGTGTTGCAGCTGCAGTTTATTGATCCCGATGTTCGCTTACTGAGTTACAGCACTTTGCATCCCAAACATGATATGCAGCATCTGTTGAAAGAGACTGACAAAATGCTGCATCTGAATGTCGATGAACGGCCACTGATTTGCGGTGTCGGCCTGGGTGGCTACTGGGCTGAACGTATTGGTTTTCTCTGCGATATCCGGCAGGTCATGTTTAATCCGAATCTGTTCCCGTTCGAAAATATGACCGGCAAGATCGATCGCCCGGAAGAGTATGTCGATATCGCGACGAAATGCGTCAGCAACTTTCGGGAAAAGAATCGCGACCGCTGTTTAACCATTCTGTCACGTCATGACGACGCGCTGGACAATGTGCGCAGCGCCCGGGAATTGCATGATTTTTATGAGATTGTCTGGGATGAGGTGGAGGGACATAAGTTCAAAAATATTTCTCCACATTTACAACGTATTAAAGCATTTAAAACCCTCGGCTGATCGCCAGCTAAAGCGGCCGGATGTTTCCGGCCAGCATCATGGCGCTACGTAATAATCTGAGTTTTATTATTTAAAATTGACCCGGATCAATTTTGGTATGATCCGGTTACCCCGCCATGTTATCCTGCCCCCAGATAGCGATTTAAGTTCGCCAACCCTATGTTTACTAAGGATATTATTTTAACCTTTAGTTAACGATTGGTTCACATTTAAGGGGGTCGTTTGACTACACCATCTAAGAAAATTGTCATCGTCGGTGGCGGTGCCGGGGGACTGGAGCTGGCTACCCAGCTGGGTCACAAACTGGGCCGTAACAACAAAGCGGAAATTACGCTGATTGACCGCAATCATAGCCATTTGTGGAAACCGTTGCTGCATGAAGTGGCAACCGGTTCTCTGGATGAAGGCATTGATGCGCTTAGCTATCTGGCGCATGCCCGTAATCATCATTTCCAGTTCCAGCTGGGAACCGTCACTAACCTCGATCGCGAAAGCAAACGTCTGCAGTTAGCTGAAATTCGCGACGCGCAGGGGGAGTTGCTGGTGCCGGAGCGTGAACTAACTTATGACACGCTGGTGATGGCGCTCGGCAGTACCTCCAACGATTTCGGTACGCCGGGCGTTAAAGACCACTGTATTTTCCTCGATAACCCGAGCCAGGCGCGCCGCTTCCATAATGAGATGCTGAACCTGTTCCTGAAGTTCTCCTCGAACGAAGGCGCGCGGGAAACGGTGAATATTGCCATTGTCGGCGCGGGCGCCACTGGCGTTGAGCTTTCGGCCGAACTGCACAATGCGGTAAAGCAACTGCACAGCTATGGTTATAAGGGGCTGGATAACTCGGCATTAAACGTTACGCTGGTGGAAGCCGGTGAGCGCATTCTGCCAGCACTGCCGCCGCGTATTTCTGCCGCCGCGCATCTGGAACTGACTAAACTCGGCGTGCGGGTGTTAACGCAAACCATGGTCACCAGTGCTGATGCGAAAGGTCTGAATACCAAATCCGGAGAGTTTATTGAAGCTGACCTGATGGTATGGGCGGCCGGGATTAAAGCGCCTGATTTTATGAAAGAGATCGGCGGGCTGGAAACCAACCGTATTAATCAGCTGGTGGTGACCGAAAACCTGCAAACCACCCGTGATGAGAATATCTTTGCCATCGGTGACTGTGCCTCCTGCGCACTGCCAGGCGGCGGCTTTGTACCGCCTCGCGCGCAATCGGCCCATCAGATGGCGTCACGGGTGCTGGGAAATATTCTGGCGCAGATGAAAGGACAACCGCTGAAGCCGTATATCTATAAAGATCATGGCTCTCTGGTGTCGTTGTCACGCTTCAGTACCGTCGGCAGTCTGATGGGTAACCTGATGCGCGGGTCGATGATGGTGGAAGGGCGCATTGCGCGTTTCGTCTACATCTCTCTGTACCGTATGCATCAGATTGCGCTGCACGGCTATTTTAAAACTGGCCTGATGATGCTGGTCGGCAGTATTAACCGGGTTATTCGCCCAAGACTGAAACTACACTAATCTGCAGTGGCGGGATTTATCCCGCCATTTCAAACGATTATCCGCACTGCGTTACCCTGTCACCCTCGCATTTTCCGCTGTGATCCTGCCGCTACCGCCAGATAAGAACACTCTGAAAAGGATTTTCTCAGAGATTTCGTCCGGTTATCTGATTGTTCCGCTTCGTTACTTTACGCAAACTTCACTTCAATGACCACGGCGCGTCGCGCACGCCGGGAATGCCAAAGCTGCACAGGAACGGGCAGTGGCGACACGATGCGCGGTAACAATTCAGGAGGATTTCCTGTGAACAAATCAATGCTAGCGGGTATGGGTATTGGCGTGGCAGCTGCGTTGGGCGTTGCCGCCGTCGCGGGGATGAACGTCTTTAACAGCACGCCGCAATATGCTCAGGTGCTCTCCGCAACACCGATCAAAGAAACCACGAAAAATCCGCGTCAGGAGTGCCGCAATGTCACGCTGACTCATCGGCGTCCGGTACAGGATGAGAACCGTATTACCGGTTCAGTACTGGGTGCGGTGGCAGGTGGGGTATTAGGCCATCAGTTTGGTAGTGGACGCGGCCGCAGTGTGGCTACCGTTGCCGGTGCTCTGGCGGGAGGCTACGGCGGTAATCAGGCGCAGGGCGCCTTACAGGAACGTGACACTTACACCACCAGCGAGCAGCGCTGCAAAACGGTTTACGATAAGCAGGAAAAAATGCTGGGTTACGATGTAACCTATAAAATCGGCGACCAGCAGGGCAAAATCCGCATGGAAAATGACCCCGGCACCCGTATTCCGCTGGATAGTAAAGGGCAGCTGGTACTGAATAATCAGGCTTAAGCTGCTACCCAGCCGTTGATCGCACGCCACGGAGCGGCAGTAATGCCGCTCTGCGGCAAGCTTCCCATCGCCATCGCCAACGAATGCGTTCACTGACTTCGTATTGCTGGCCGCTTGATGCGGTTTAACGCCGCTATCAGGCGGCGTTCTCCTGCAACTGTCCCATAAAATCACGAATCCACTGCATGCGAACCTTACGATCGCCGAGGTCGCGGATAAACTTCAGACGTGTCGGGCCATCGAGGCGCCAGTGCTGCGGGTCTTTTTGCAGCAGGCCAATCAGCCAGCCAGGGTCAACCTTATTTTTCTCGGCAAATTCGATAAATCCGCCTTTTTCACTGCCTTCGATGCGGCGTACGCCCAGTTTCTGCGCCGTCAGGCGCAGGGCGGCGATATCCAGCAGATTACGCGCGGCATCCGGCAGCAGCCCAAAGCGGTCGATCAGCTCGACTTTTAGCTCCTCCAGTTCGTTTTCGCCTGGGGCGCTGGCGATACGCTTGTAGAAAGAGAGGCGGGTATTGACGTCAGGGATAAAGTCATCCGGCAGCAGCGATGGCATCCGCAGCTCGATTTCGGTCTGGTTGCTGGTCAGATCTTCCAGTGACGGCTCGCGCCCCTCTTTCAGCGCCTCGACAGCGTTTTCCAGCAGCTCCATATACAGCGAGAAACCGATGGTTTCCATCTGTCCGCTCTGGTCCTCGCCCAGCAGTTCGCCGGCGCCGCGGATCTCCAGATCGTGGGTCGCCAGCGCAAAGCCGGCGCCGAGATCCTCCAGTGACGCAATCGCCTCCAGACGTTTGTGCGCATCGGTGGTCATGGCTTTCGGATGCGGGGTCAGCAGCCAGGCATAAGCCTGATGGTGCGAACGGCCAACGCGACCGCGTAGCTGGTGCAACTGCGCCAGGCCAAAGTGATCGGCGCGTTCGATAATAATGGTATTGGCGGTGGCGATATCTATACCGGTTTCAATAATGGTGGTACATACCAGCACATTAAACCGCTGGTGGTGGAAATCATTCATCACGCGTTCCAGATCGCGTTCGCGCATCTGGCCATGACCGATGGCGATACGCGCTTCCGGCACCAGTTCCGCCAGCCGCTGCGCGGCTTTCTCAATGTTTTCCACGTCGTTATACAGGTAGTAAACCTGGCCGCCACGCAGGACTTCACGCAGAATCGCCTCCCGCACCACCAGGTCGTCATACTCGCGGACAAAGGTTTTTACCGCCAGGCGCCGCGCCGGCGGCGTGGCAATAATTGACAAATCGCGCATGCCGCTCATGGCCATATTGAGCGTTCGCGGGATTGGCGTGGCGGTGAGGGTAAGAATATCAACGTCTGCGCGCATCGCTTTGATGCGCTCTTTATGGCGGACGCCAAAACGGTGCTCTTCATCGACAATCAGCAGCCCCAAATCACGCCATTTAATTTCGTTTTGCAGCAGCTTATGGGTGCCAATCAGAATATCGATCTTGCCCTCGGCGGCCTGCTCGAGGATCTGTGCCTGCTCTTTGGCGCTGCGAAAGCGGGACAGCATTTCAATACGCACCGGCCAGTTGGCAAAGCGGTCGCGGAAGTTATCAAAGTGCTGCTGGGCCAGCAGGGTGGTAGGCACCAGCACCGCCACCTGCTTATGGTTCTCGATAGCCAGAAACGCGGCGCGCATCGCCACTTCGGTTTTACCGAAGCCGACATCGCCACACACCAGACGGTCCATCGCCAGCGGCTGACACATATCACTAAGTACCGCATTGATCGCCTGCGCCTGATCCGGGGTGGTTTCAAACGGGAAGCTTTCACAGAACAGCTGATACTGCTCGCGGTTATGTTTAAAGGCAAAACCGGTCTTCGCCGCGCGCTGGGCGTAGATATCCAGCAATTCAGCCGCCACGTCGCGCACCTTCTCGGCGGCTTTTTGCCGGGCACGCGACCAGGCATCGCTACCGAGTTTATGCAGTGGCGCATTTTCATCGGCGCCACCGGCATAGCGGCTAATCAGATGCAGTGAGGAGACCGGCACATACAGTTTGGCATCGTTGGCGTAGGCCAGCATCAGGTATTCAGCGGTAATGCCGCCTGTTTCCAGCGTCGTCAGACCGATATAGCGGCCCACCCCATGCTCCAGATGCACCACCGGCTGACCGGCGTGCAGTTCCGCGAGGTTACGGATCAGCACATCCGGGTTGATGGTCCGGCGGCTGTCCTGACGGCGGCGGCTGACGCGTTCGCCGAGTAAATCACTTTCGCAAATCAGCGCACGCTGGCGCAGACCATCAATAAAACCACGTTCACTGGCGCCAATAATCAGGTAATGACCGGCTTTACTGGCCTCATCCAGCCGTGAAATGGTTTTCGGCAGCACTTTAATACGCGCCAGCAGCTCCTGCAGGGTTTCGCGCCGGCCCTCGCTTTCTACGGAGAAGATCACTGAGCCGCTAAAACTTTCAAGAAAGCGTCGCAGGTTATCGAGCGGCGCTTTGGCCTGCGCCTGCACCGTCAGATCGGGCAGCGGCTGGTAGTGCAGATTGGTATTAGCCGCTTTATCCGCCAGCACTTCACTACTGAGCTGAATGCGCGGCCATTTTTTTAGCTCACTGAACAACTCATCGGTACGCAGCCAGAGTTTTTCCGGCGTCAGCAGCGGGCGCATCGGATCGACGCGGCGGTTTTCATAACGGGTAGTGACATCAAGCCAGAAGCGCCCGGCGCTGCTTTCCAGGTCGCCGGTATTGATCACCAGCGTATTATCCGGCAAATAGCTGAATAGCGCCGGCAACGGCTGGTCGAAAAACAGCGGTTGCCAGTATTCGATGCCGGCAGGCAATGTGCCCTTACTGACCTGCTGATAGATATGCTCGGCTTCGCGTTTGACATCGAACTGCTCGCGCCACTGGCTGCGAAATAGCTCAATGGCGCCTTTATCCGTCGGGAACTCGTGGGCGGGCAGCAAATTAATCGCCGCCACTTCTTCCAGCGTGCGCTGGGTATCGACATCAAACAGGCGCAGGCTGTCGATTTCATCATCAAAAAAATCAATGCGGTACGGCTGTTCACTTCCCATCGGGTAGAGATCGAGCAGGGCGCCGCGGGTGGCATATTCGCCATGGGCCATCACCTGATCGACACTGCGATAACCGGCCTGTTCCAGCTGGCTGCGCAGGGTATCACGCGACAGATGCTGGCCTTTCTGCATCACCAGCGCATGGCCATGTAAAAAGCTGTGCGGGCAAACGCGCTGCATCAGGGTGTTAACCGGCAGGATCAGCACGCCGCGCTGTAGCGAGGGTAACTGGTACAGCGTGGAAAGACGTGAGGAGATAATTTCCTGATGCGGTGAGAAACTGTCAAAAGGCAGTGTTTCCCAGTCGGCGAGGCTGGCAACGGGCTGGTCAGTAAACTGCTGAATTTCATCCTGCAGGCGCAGGGCATTTTGCATATCGGGTGCAATTAACATCACCGGCCCACGATGACGTTCAATGATTTCAGCGCACTCAACGGCACAAGCCGCACCGGTCAGCTGCCCAAGCAGGGAGCGATCGCCGGCTTTCACAGGCAGGGAATAACGAGTCTGTTCTGGCATAGTCGGTTCGACGTTCTCTTAATTATCCATATGGCGTAATGATTTCACAGAACGCGCCAGGGGTCACCTGATCGCGAACGGATTTTTGTGGTCAACAGGCGACACAAAATGCCGGGCATCGCCGGGAGAAGGTAAAACCATGCTACGGGCAGTCGTTACTTTGTTGATTGCTGAGTGTAATGCATTTTGGGCCGGTCAATATTCGCCCAGCATAACTCCTGCTCAACATGATAGCTGTGATTGCCGTCGTCCCATTTAACGTAGTATCCGGTTGGCGCATCTCCCTGCTCAAAAACGTTAACCACTTCGCCTTTGATATCACCGGATTTATGTTTCACAATACTGCCTTTGGGATATCTGAACATCGTACCACTCCAGCGCCGTTAAAACGGCAGTAATACTCAGCCACTGTATATCATTCCGCTGTATAGCATTATAGTTTACGCCATCTGCCGCCCGTGTGATTAGCTGATTAACGCAGTGTTGTTGTGGTTTTTTTCGCCGCTTAGCCGTTTGCTGCGTTATCTTTACAGGCTTTGCCGCAGACTCAGAGGCTTAGAGGTTCCATAAAGCGAGCCGGTCCTTTATCATCCTTGATCACTTTGCATCAGCAAGCGCCACAAGACGGATTACATGTATCAACCTGTTGCCTTATTTATTGGTCTGCGCTACATGCGTGGACGCGCCTCAGACCGCTTTGGTCGGTTTGTCTCCTGGCTTTCCACCATCGGCATTACGCTCGGGGTGCTGGCGTTGGTTACCGTATTGTCGGTAATGAACGGCTTCGAACGCGAGCTGGAAAACAATATTCTCGGTCTGATGCCGCAAGCGCTGGTCACCAGCGATAAAGGATCGATTAATCCCGGGCAAATTAGCGCCGACAGCCTGAAACTTCAGGGTATCAGCCGCGTTGCCCCGCTGACCACCGGTGATGTGGTGTTGCAGAGCGCGCGCAGCGTGGCGGTTGGCGTTATGCTCGGTGTGCAGCCTGACGAGCAGGATCCGCTGACGCCCTATCTGGTCAACGTGAAACAGCAGGCGCTGCAGGCGGGTCAGTATAACGTCATCCTTGGCGAGCAGCTGGCCGGGCAGCTGGGGGTCAAACGTGGTGACTCCCTGCGCCTGATGGTGCCATCTGCCAGTCAGTTTACACCTATGGGACGGGTGCCGAGCCAGCGCCTGTTCAATATTATCGGTACCTTTGCCTCCAACAGCGAAGTGGATGGTTACCAGATTCTGGTCAACCAGCAGGACGCGTCACGTCTGATGCGCTATCCGCCAGGGAATATCACCGGCTGGCGTTTATGGCTGAATGAGCCGTTAAGCGTCGACACTCTGAGTCAGCAAAAACTGCCTGACGGCATGGTGTGGAAAGACTGGCGCGAGCGTAAAGGCGAGCTGTTCCAGGCGGTGCGCATGGAGAAGAATATGATGGGCCTGCTGCTTAGCCTGATTGTGGCGGTGGCGGCGTTTAATATCATTACCTCCCTTGGCCTGCTGATTATGGAAAAGCAGGGCGAAGTGGCCATTCTGCAAACCCAGGGCCTGACGCGCCGTCAGATTATGCTGGTGTTTATGGTGCAGGGCGCCAGCGCGGGCATTATTGGTGCGCTGCTCGGCGCCTTACTGGGGGTACTGCTGGCCAGCCAGCTGAATAATCTGATGCCGATCATTGGTCTGTTCCTCGATGGCGCTGCGCTGCCGGTGGCGATTTCGCCATGGCAAGTGGTGGCGATTGCGTTCACCGCGATGGCGGTGGCGTTACTGTCGACGCTTTATCCTTCCTGGCGCGCCGCCGCCGTACAACCCGCTGAGGCTTTACGCTATGAGTAATTCGATCCTGTTGCAGTGTAACGATCTGTGCAAACGCTACCAGGAAGGCAGCGTGCAGACAGATGTGCTGCGCAATGTCTCTTTTAGCATCGAACCGGGTGAAATGATGGCGATTGTCGGCAGCTCCGGCTCCGGTAAGAGTACCCTGATGCATCTGCTGGGCGGGCTCGATTCGCCCACTTCCGGCGAAGTGGTGTTTAACGGGAAATCGCTGAACAGTTTATCTTCTGCGGCTAAGGCCGAACTGCGTAATCGCGAACTGGGTTTTATCTATCAGTTTCACCATCTGCTGCCGGACTTTACCGCGCTGGAAAATGTGGCGATGCCGCTGCTGATTGGCAAAATGCATAAAAACGACGCGCAGGAGAAAGCGCGCGCGATGTTAGCGGCGGTAGGGCTGGAAAAACGTGCCGCCCATCGTCCTTCTGAGCTTTCCGGCGGTGAGCGTCAGCGCGTGGCGATTGCCCGGGCGCTGGTGAATAACCCGCGTCTGGTACTGGCGGATGAGCCGACCGGCAACCTTGATGCACGCAACGCGGATGCTATTTTCGATCTGCTCGGCGAACTGAATGTGCGTCAGGGCACCGCGTTTCTGGTGGTGACCCACGACCTGCATCTGGCGAAGCGTCTGAAGCGACAGATGGAGATGCGTGACGGGCAGCTTAGCGGCGAGCTAACGCTGGCGGGAGCCCTGTAATGGTTGCTTCTTTATCCCTGCTGCTGGGGTTACGCTTTAGTCGCGGCCGTCGTCGCGGCGGAATGGTGTCGCTGATCTCGGTGATCTCAACCGTCGGTATTGCGCTGGGGGTGGCGGTACTGATTGTCGGTCTGAGCGCGATGAATGGTTTCGAGCGCGAGCTGAACAACCGTATTCTGGCGGTGGTGCCGCACGGAGAGATTGAACCGGTGAATCAGCCGATGAGTGGCTGGCAGGGCATGTTGCCGCGCATTGAGCAGGTTGCCGGCATTGCCGCTGCGGCGCCCTATATCAATTTTACCGGTCTGATTGAAAGCGGCGCCAAACTGCAGGCGATTCAGGTTAAAGGCGTCGATCCGCAGCTGGAAACACGGCTAAGCGCACTGCCGAAGTTTGTGCAGCATAATGCCTGGTCCAGTTTCGCCGCCGGTCAACAGCAGGTGATTATCGGCAGTGGCGTGGCAAAATCGCTAAACCTGAAACCGGGTGACTGGCTGACGATCATGATCCCTAACAGCGACAGCGAGCATAAGCTGCTGCAGCCGAAACGTATTCGCCTGCAGGTAAGCGGTATCTTGCAACTGAGCGGGATGCTTGATCACAGTCTGGCGATGGTGCCGCTGGCGGATGCGCAGCAGTATCTGGCGATGGGTGATAATGTCACCGGTATTGCGATTAAAGTTAACGACCCGTTTAGCGCCAATAAACTGGTGCGTGATGCCGGCCAGGTGACCCAGTCCTATGTCTATATCCGTAGCTGGATTGGTACTTACGGCTATATGTATCGTGATATCCAGATGATCCGCGCCATTATGTATCTGGCGATGGTACTGGTGATTGGTGTCGCCTGTTTTAATATCGTCTCAACGCTGGTGATGGCGGTGAAAGATAAGAGCGGTGATATTGCGGTGCTGCGAACGCTGGGCGCCAAAGATGGACTGATCCGCGCTATCTTTGTCTGGTATGGACTGATGGCGGGCCTGCTGGGCAGCGTCAGCGGCGTGGTGGTTGGGGTGCTGGCGGCGCTCAATCTTACGCCGCTCATGCGCGGCATTGAAACCCTGCTCGGCCATCAGTTTCTTTCCGGCGATATCTATTTTATCGACTTCCTGCCATCAGAATTGCACTGGCTGGATGTCATTTCGGTGCTGGCGACGGCAATTGTCCTGAGCCTGGTGGCAAGCTGGTATCCGGCGCGGCGCGCCAGCCGTATCGACCCGGCGCGGGTGTTAAGCGGACAATAATCGTTATGTACTATGGCCTCGATATGGGCGGCAGTAAAATCGCGCTTGGCGTCTATGACTCACAGCGCCGCCAGCTGTGGAGTACGCGGGTGCCTACCCCGCGTGACGACTATCAGCAACTGCTGACGGTACTGGAGCAGCTGGTGCGCACTGCGGATCAGCGTAGCGGTGTGCCGGGCAGCGTCGGCATCGGGGTGCCGGGGTTGCCGGTGCCGGATGACGGCACGCTGTTTACCGCCAATGTTCCGGCTGCCCGCGGGAAAACGTTGGGCGCCGATCTGTCGCAGCGGCTGGGGCGTGAAGTGCGGATTGATAACGATGCCAACTGCTTTGCTCTTTCCGAAGCCTGGGATGACGAG
Organism: Pantoea sp. B65; assembly: GCF_047308185.1. Lineage (NCBI taxonomy): Bacteria > Pseudomonadati > Pseudomonadota > Gammaproteobacteria > Enterobacterales > Erwiniaceae > Pantoea > Pantoea sp. B65. The sequence continues at coordinate 416,638 of NZ_JAHXPU010000036.1, read as the reverse complement.
TTTCAGGCCTTTCCGGTGGTGTTTGGCCTGATCCTCGGTACCGGAGTCGGGGGCGGGCTGATTGTTGACGGCAAACCGGTTACCGGACGCAATTTTATCACCGGCGAATTTGGTCATCTGCGCCTGCCGGTGGATGCCCTTGAGGTACTCGGCAGTGACATCCCTCTGCAACAGTGCGGCTGTGGCAAACGCGGCTGTATTGAATCCTATCTTTCCGGAACCGGTTTTTCATGGTTGTGGCAGCAATACTATAAGCAGACTCTCAGTGCGCCTGACATCATCACCCGTTATTATCAGGGGGATCAGCAGGCACGGGCCCATACCGAACGTTATTGCGAGCTGTTAGCCGTTTGTCTTGGCAATTTGCTGACGTTGATCGATCCGCATCTGGTGGTGTTGGGTGGGGGGCTTTCCAATTTCGATGCACTCTATGAAGGACTGGAACGGCGTGTGGCGAAGTACTTGTTACCGGTTGCCAGAACACCTCGTTTCGCCAAAGCCCGCCATGGTGATGCCGGAGGAATGCGCGGCGCCGCTTTCCTCCACCTCAGGTAACTTAAGGAGCTTTTATGCGCACACCCCGTCGCCGACTGCGACTTGCACGCTACAAGAAGACTAAGCGCCAGATCCATCAACGTTTTCGCCAGCGCATTTTCGAGCGCGATCGCAGTGCGGAGCTGCTGGCTAATCCGTTGCCGCACGTCGTCGTCCTGACCGGCGCGGGGATTTCCGCTGAATCCGGCATCCGCACTTTCCGTGCCCATGACGGGTTATGGGAAGAGCACCGGGTTGAAGATGTGGCGACACCGGAAGGTTTCAGACGCGATCCGAATCTGGTGCAGGCATTTTATAATGCGCGTCGTCGTCAGTTGCAGCAGCCGGAGATCCAGCCGAATGCGGCGCATCAGGCACTGGCGGAACTGGAATCGGTGCTTGGCGACCATTTTCTGCTGGTGACGCAGAATATTGATAATCTGCATGAGCGCGCTGGCAGTCAGCGGGTGATCCATATGCATGGCGAACTGCTTAAGGTGCGTTGTCCGGGCAGCGGGCAGATTTTTGCATGGAATGAGGATATTAATGTCGGCGACCACTGTCATTGTTGCCAGTTCCCGGAACGGTTACGTCCCCATGTCGTCTGGTTTGGCGAGATGCCGCTGCAGATGGAAGAGATCTATCGCGCGCTGGAAAAGGCCAATTACTTTATCGCGATTGGTACTTCAGGCCATGTTTATCCGGCGGCGGGTTTTGTCCATGAAGCGCGCCTGCATGGGGCGCACACCGTCGAGCTGAATCTGGAACCCAGCCAGGTAGGCAGTGAGTTTCAGGAGAAGAAATACGGACTGGCCAGCGAAGTGGTGCCGCTGTATGTGCGTACCTTTTTACTCGGGCTATATAAGTAATTATGCGCTGTGGGCGGCACAGTATGCCGCCCGTAGCTGCTAGCCGCTTTTCGCGCGACCCGAAAAGTCAAAAAAGGTTATCCCCGTTTGCTGAATCGTCATCGGGTAATAGCGAGGGGGTGACATTGAGCTCTTTAAGTAGAGTATTCAGTTCTTCATCCTCGCGATACAGTGGTTTCGCTAATCGCTCTTTAATCTGTTCAGCCACCGATGAAATATCTAACGGAGCCTGCGGCGTTCCCCAGTTTAATGCGCTAATCATTTGCCTGACCAGAATCTGTTTTGCTCTGGCATAGTTATCCTCAATGTCGATGACGACATTAAAATCCGTACTGAATCGGCGATTGTCCTGTATATCAGAAAAGTTGCTGCTGTGTTTGTCATCGTTATCATTATCGTCATCGTCCGTGCCGTCGGTATTGTAAAAAACGTCTATATCTTCAACGTCGCTAAAGTCATCGATATTCGCCAGATCGTGGTTATTTACCTGGCCGACATAAAAGGTTCGATGCGGAAAGTAATTAATGCCGCTGCTGCTGTCACTGGCAGAATCACTGTCGCTCTCATTGGTAAGCTGATCAATATTCGACAGTAAACAACCCTGCGCTCTGTGCGTGTTGAAATAGAGATCCAGACTGTCGTTGTCCCATTCGTTGGGAAGTGCCAGGGTAATATTCTGACAAAACTGCAGGTTACGGATATCCTGTAAATGGGCCCCCAGCCAGTCGACTCTCTGTAGGTCAGCATTGGCAAAATTGACATTTTCCAGCCTGGATTTTTGCATATTGACATCAATGAAAACGACCGACTGCATGTCACAACCGGTTAACTGACTGTTACTCAGATCCACTTTTTCAAATCTGCAATACAGCAATGATATGCCATTCATTATGGTATTCTGCAGTTGGCTATCCTCGATAATTATTCCTTCAAGTTTTTTATCGAGTTTGCTTAAATCCATGCCGCTCAAATCAATATTCGACAGCCTGAGCGGATAATTAATTGAGTGGTCTTTTAGTCTGTTTTCCAGCGCCTGATATTTGGCTATCTGCAGCTCTTCTGTTTCAACAGCACCGGCATTCTCTGGCATCGGGCGTTGAAGTATTGCGAGATCGGAAGGCGGAGCCAGCGGGTTGCTGTCGCTGTCGGGAGAAACAGATGAAGAGGCGATTGGTGATAAAAACAAATTCTCCTCCTTAGAGAATTTCTATATGGGAAAAGGAAGAGTAATTGGAAATAATAGCGCAGACTTTCAAATTTCGCCGCTGCGGTCATTTTGCTGGTCTGCATTATAAATTCTCTGGCACAGGGCGTTAATATATTGCGGCGGACTACGGAACACCGAGGTTAGAGGATATGCTGGGGAGCGGGTGGTAACTGTCCATTGCCCTGTGTGGCGATAAATTGCTTAAGGCGGGGATCGCTATTGTAGGGGGGTTTTGACAGGAAAAGGGTTAAGGGGACAATCACAGCTGAGAGATTGATCGCCGCAGACTGCAGTGAGTCGATCAGTTTAATCACCCCGGCAAGCTTAATGCTGTCATAATTGATATCGATACTGTCGATGGCGCTCAGCAGGTTGCCATGCAACTGATGGTGGGAGACCAGCCAGCTTTCCAGCATCGCCTGGTCGTGCCATCTGGCGGGCAACGCCAGCGAGAAAGTACTGCTTAGTTGAGTATTGGTTAAGTTACTGCCGCAAATATTAATATTATCCATTGCTGCCGCGTGGCAATCAGCGGCGGTTAAATCGCTATCTGTCAGTTTTATTTCACTAATATTTGCCCAGCTTAAATCAACATTGCGCATACTGGACATGGAAATCGTTGCCCACTGCAGGTGGGCAAATTTCATTTCCGCGTCATTCAGATTGACATTTTTCAATGTGGCAGCGGTGAGTGTCGCGCCATAGAGCATGGCGCCTTTCATTGAGCAGTCTTCAATTTTAATACCATACATATCCGCGCCGGTCAGAATAATGCCATCCATCCGGACATGTTTAAACGTTGCGCCGGTCATTTGCGTTGCCGACAAATCATGTCTGCTCAGATCGATATTTTCCATTATGGCGCCATTCAGAATCGTCCAGCGCCAGTCGCAGCCGGTGACTTTACATTCGGTAATCTGACTGAAACCGAGATGGGTTTCCGTCAGTTGCGCGAGGCTTAAATCGACAAATAGCAGCGTGGCCCACTTCAGCCGGGTCTTCTCAAGGCGGGCATTGCACAGTGTAGAGCTGATAAGGGTGACTGACTCAAGGCTGGCGCCGTTAAGTATGGCATCCGTTAAATCTATTTTTCGTAAAAAGGCGCCGTTGAAATTGGCATTTTCCAGAACCGCAGCGTGAAGATTCACATTGGACATTTTAACCTTTACCAATTTGGCGTCGGTAAAAATGACGTAACTGAGATCAACATCGTAAATATCCATCCCGCTTAAATCCGTATTGCTTAAATCAAGCGGCGCATCCAGACGATGAGCGCTTAACAGCTGTTGTAGCGCCGCTGATTTTTCCCGGTAGAAGTCTTTTTCTTCCTGACAATTCAGATTTTCTGCTAATGGTTTTTTTAATAGCGTTAACTGCGGGCAGGCGTCGGCAGTCTGGCTAACTAGCGGTGTTTCAATGGTATCGCCACTAATATTTAATCCATAATGCATATTAATTCCTTTTTAATAATGTCATTTAAGATATTGTATTGGCATTGATATTGTTACGCCCGTCCGCCGGGCTTGCACGATTATGACTCCGACGCTGCTGGTACACATCTATATTCCGCCCATATCCGCTGGCAGAAATTACCGGCTGCTATGCATCTTGTGCCAGCCACTGCCCTCTTTGCCGCTGTAGCGTACGGCCGCCAGCGGCTTCAGTATCCACATGCCATTGCTGTCCTGCACTATCTCATCAGCGTGGGCCAGACAACGGTAGTGCAGGGTATCGGCCTCCAGGCGGAACTGATATTTCTTACCCGCTTCCGCAACGAAACGCGTGGAAATCAGACACTGGTTGTTATCCCTGACATAGACATTTTCAATCGCGGTTTCCACGCCGGCAACCAGCGGCGTTTCATAATAATCGATATTGTATTTCTCTCCGGCCACTTTTGGCATTCCGCCATCCCGGGTATTTTGCAGCACCCATTCACTGGCGCGGATTAAACCGCCGCGCCGCTGGCCATCAATGGTTTGCCAGATACTGGTCTGTTCGGTGTTATCCACCACCCGCACCCAGGGCGCATCGGCAGTTTGCGCTGGCGGCGTAAAAAAGCTGTTATGAGGCATAATGGCGCAGCCGCTGGCGCCCAGCGCGGCCAACAGGCTGGTGACACGCAGTAATCGGTTCATTTTTTCTTTCCTTCCCGGTATGCCAGCCATGCATGCAGCCAGACGCCAAGCCCGGCAATCGGACCAACCGCCACTGCGCTGCGCAATGATTTCATCAGCGATAACTGCCAGCTCATGCCCGACGGTATCGCTAAAATCAGCCGGTAGTAGAGCCATATTCCCAGCTCGACCAGCGCGATAGTGCAGAACATCGCGCAGACACAGCAGCCGATCAACAGCAGCAGATATCTGACACTCGGTTTTTCACTGGCGGTCATTTATTTCCCCTGGGTCTGTTGCGGTTGTTTATCAATCGCTTTCTGAATCCCCGAACCCGATGCTTCGGAGGTCATTGAGCCAGCCACGCTGCCTAATAATTCGGCTGCGGGTGCTGGCAGGACTTTTTTCGTTGCGCTCTCAATGGTGATGGCCGTTAGCTTGCCAGCCACATTGCCGACGCCGGCACCGGTCACCGCGCCGGTGGCGTCCTCGCCCTTGATCTTGCTGCCAACATAAGCGCCGCTCATCCCCCATACCTGCGTGGCAATAAAGCTTTTACCGGTAGTAATGGCGCTGATGCCGGTGGCAAGAATGGCGTCAGTGTAGCTTAAGCTTTCGCCGGGCTTCATCGTCAGATACTGATTGTTGACATTCGCTGCGCCGCCAACCAGTCCGCTTAGCGCGACGGCGCTGCCGGAAACGGCTGAACCGCCGCCGAGCGTCAATGCGTTGCCCATAAAGAAGCCCCAGGCCTGCAGTAAGCCTTTCGCCGCGTCCTGGCCTTCCGGTATGGTGCCGCGGCTGTAGATACGCACCGCCTCACTGACCTGCTCCGGCGTTTTACCTTGCGCAGTTTCATATTTTGCCAGCGAGGATGCCCCGGCCCCCCAGGACATCAGGCCTGGTGGCAGCAGATCGTTATTATCCACCGCGTTCTTACCGGCATCATGGCCGGTTACTGCGCCCGCAGAGCTATCGCTGGCCAGACCGGCGGCCAGCGCGCCAGCCAGCGAAGCCAGATTACTGATTTTGCTGCGCTCAGCGGGCTGTAAATCTTCAGTGCTTTTCCCCGGGTAGAGGTATTCGCGAATCGCACGCGCAGCCAGCTCGCCACTGGCGGCGCCAATCGCCCCGGCTGCCGCATTGGTACCTGACAGCTCGGCCACCACGCCGCCCAGCAGCGCGTGGCCGATAGCATTGGCGGCAATCTGTCCGGCACCTGGCGTTTGATCAAAACCTACCGTCATGCCTTTGACTACCCCTGCCATATAAGGCGCGGCGCCGGCGGCCAGCGCTTTTGCCGGATCGCCGCCCGCGAGGGCGGTTACCGCCGCTGCCGCGGCGCGGATGCCGCGATCCAAATCGCCGCCGGCTTTATACTGGTCGTCAATGTTTTGATAGGCATCGGTGTCTTTTACCCGTTCCCAGTACTCTTTCCGCGTCTCTTTACTTTCGTCCCACTCACCGGCCTGTTGAATCCCGGCGCTGTTGGCGAGGATCTCGCCCTGGGTCAGGGTAATACTGACCCCCTGGTTAACGATTTCGCCCATCAGGCGTAGTTTACTCAGACGCTGCTGCTCTTTCGCCTTATCAAAGATCGGACTGATACTTTGATTCGCATGTTCCACATCGCGGCTGAGCTGGCTGATGTCCTGCTGCTGATGCGCGCCATCGCGCACGGTGATCATCCCCTGCGAAATGGCGGCATAGGTGGTCCCCGAGGCATTGCCATCGTTGCCATCCATGCCTAAACCATTCGCCGCAAGGTTTTGCACCGCATTTTTCAGCAGATCCTGCGCGCCGAGGCCGCTGGTGCTGATGCCGACGCTGGTGTGCGACACCTGATACGCGGCGCTGTTCTCAATATTGCTGAAACCGAGCGTCGCGGTGTCCAGACGGTTTTTATCGGCGCTGGCGCTACTGCCAATCACGGCGCCATCCAGCTGGGTATGATTTCCGACACGGATAGCAAACCCGCCGTCGCCGGCAAAAATACCGGTCTGTTCCTGCACGCTATCGTAATTACTGTGGATCTTATCTTTCGTGACGCTGGCGCTGACACTGCCGGTCATTGAGCCAAAGGTAAAGCTGGCGCCCGCGCTGCTGTTCTGCTGCTTTGAATCATAACGGTCGCTGTCCTGCTCACTCTGCAGCGTCATATTACGGCCAACATTCGCCAGCACCCGATCGGCACTGAGCTGCGCGCCGCGCAGAGTGGTATCGCGTCCGCTATTGATTGTCAGATTATTACCGGCATCCAGCGTGGTCTCGCTGTGGCTGATGCTGGTGCCGTTCTCATTGCCGGAACCTTTACTGACATTGGCAAAGATACTGATCCCCGCGCCACCCTGGCCGGCGCCGATACTGATCCCCACGCCGCCACCGCTGCTGCTGTTATTCCCGCTCTGCAACCCGGTGTTGGCTGCCGACAGCAGATTAATATCGCGATTGGCGGACAACAGGATGTCATTTCCCGCCTGCAGCTTGCTGCCGCCGAGGGTGATATCGCCATCGCTGCCGCTGTTGTCAGAGCCGGTAGCCAACAGATTGATATTATTGCCGGCCTGCAGCGCGCTGCCGAAGGCTTCAGTCTGCTCGCGGTGCGCCTCATTTTTCGATTTCGAGGTGCTGAGTGACAGACTGACGCCAATGGCATTCTGGTCAGTGGTATTTTGTGCCGCCAGTATCATCGCCTGGGCTGCCTGCACGCCGGAGAGGGCGCTCTTCACCGTTTGCAACTGCGCCATACGGCCATCCTGCTGATCCTCCGCCTGCTGTGCGCTGGCGACCGCGGCATTGATAGCGCTGCCGACCGCGCCGGAAAGCGCCAGCGTCAGGCCGCTCTGCGAGCGTTCATAGGTCGAGTCAGTGGTGGTTTGGTTAGCGGCGGCATCCAGCGTGATATTTTTCGCCACCATATTGATATCATTCCCGGCGATAACGTCAGAACCCTGGATGGCGATATGATTACCGGCGACCAGACTGGTATCGCCCGCCACGCTGCCGAGCGTACTCTTGCTCTGCGTCAGTTTGGCGCTATCTTCGGTGGATTTTTCTTTTACCGAACCCACGCTGAAACCAATACCGCCGCTGCTCATCAGACCTGATTTGGTGGTTTTCTTCAGCGACCAACTGTCACGATGCTCTTCCGCGGCGCTGACATTTAAATCGTTACCGGCGCGCATCGTCAGATCCTGGCTGGCCGCCAGATCGCTACCCACCACTGCAATATCGTGTCCGGCGGAAATCGCGATATTTTCCCCGCCGAGGCTGCTGCCATGCGCCAGCGTGGCGTCATAACCGACGCGGGTGGTTTTGGTTGAAGAGGAGAGGAAACCTGAACCTTTAGTTTTGGCGTGCATATCCAGCGACTCCTGACTGCTGGCGCTGCCCAGCGTAATATCGCCACCTGCCGCCAGGCTCAGTTGCTCACCGGCATTGAGCTTCGCTGCGCGCGCAGTAACATTATTGCCGGCGGTCAGCGCGATACCACCAGTGCTGGTCAGTTCGCTGCCTGTCACCCGGGAGCGCGTCTGGCTGAGATGGTTATCATTATCCCAGATCACCTGATCACTACTGCCGGTGGTGAGACTGCTCAGGTTTATATCGTGATCGGCGCTGACCACGGTCTGGCTGTTGACGCCGGAAGTCACGACCTGAGCTGCCTGCAGATTGACATCACGCCCTGCCTGCAACAACAGTTTGCCATTGTCAACCTGTACATAGAGACCCGCCACCCGATCAATATTGTCACTGGTGAAGCGGTTGCCGCCATTCTGGCTTTCTGCATGGACGGTATTCGAAGCGACGCTGATATCGCGACCGGCATCCACCATGAGTGTATCGCTGGCGCGGATAATACCGCCGTTGTTAATCACGTCATTACCGGCTTGCAGCGCCACGGATTTTGCCGCGATGGTACCGCCGACATTAACGATATTGTCGCCGGAGATCGTGACCAGCTGGCTGGCGCTGATGCGCCCGCTGTTAAGCATGCCGCCGCTCAGGCCGAGGCTGACATTCTTCGCGGCCAGCAGGGCGCCGCTGCCATCAATATCACCTGACTTAACCTGGGTATACACCTGCGGTACCAGTACTTTCTGCGTTGAGCCGTCCGGCATCGCCACCTCGCGCGCCACCAGCCATACCATATCTTTGGTGATCTGCGCCATTTGCTCAGCCGTCAGCGCAACGCCAGGCACCAGGTTAAACTCTCTGGCAAAGCTGACACCGGCTTCCATCAGGCCTTTGTACTGATCTTCATCGCTATGGTAATCAGCGAGGTAACGCTGGCCGACCAGTTCGACAATCTGCTCCCTGATCAGTCGCTGCTCGTAGAAACCATCCCCGAGACGTTTCTGCGTCTGGTCCGGATCGAGGGCGAGCTGGCTGAGCATATAGTCGGAGCTGAGCCAGCTTTTCTGATTGGTAAAGCGGGGATCGGTTTCAATCAGGTAGTGACTGCTGGCATCGGGCAGGGTGGTAAACAGACTACCGGCCGGCAGTGCGCTATTCGGTACCATTGAGCGCACGACATCGTCGGCGTTGCCGTTGACTTCAATTCGTTGGCCAGCGGGCAGGGCGTTAAAGTCAGCGGTATGCGCCAGGCCGCCGCTAACCTGACTGGCGGTGAAGTTATTCAGTGCCGGCGCGCTGCCGGTAACCTGCGTATTGGCCTGTATTACGCCGGGTTGCAGCGTAATTGACTGAATTTCCGTCGGCGGGGTATAAGCGGATGCGCGGTGTTTCTGACTGTCGCTGCCCTTTTTATGGATACGATCCCATTCAATAACCTGACCGCTTTTTTCCGTCAGACGCTGGCCGGCCACTTCACTGTTTTCAATCTCGCCAACCCCGGCGGTCACCAGATCGCCACCGGCAATAATCCGGCTTTTATCGTTCAGTACCTTATCGCCGGAGAGCGTCAGCGATCCCCCCGCGAGGATCTGCCCCGGATCGCTTTGCGTGATCTGCTGTTCACTGATGGTCCGGGTATAGTTGTACTCGTAATAATGGTCGCGCCCGCAAACCACCCCTTCGATGCAAATATGGCGCACTTCATCTTTATAGAAGCTGATGTTGTAGTCGTCCGGACTGTAGTGCACGCCATTGTTCAGATCGACCACCATATATTCGCTGATCTGCTCCCGGGTGAGCTGCACCATCGCGGTGGCAAAGTTATCGTTAATGTTGTTCAGGGTGCCAAAGCTGAGTGCCATATTGCCTGCGGACTCAATGGTGGCGCTGTGATTATTAATCACTCCGGCTTTGCCGCTGGCCTGCTGATTAGCGTCAAGCGCAGCGCCGATCGCCATATCGCCATCGCTGTAAATCAGCGAGTGGCCGCTGTTATTTAGCGTACCCACGCCAATATCCAGACGCTGACGGGCGGCCAGGGTCGCACTCTGACCATTTTCGGCGAGGTTATTCAGGGTGGCGGCACTGATTGCCAGGCCATCGCCATACAGGCGACCGCTGCCAATATTGTTCAGGGTACTGGCAACCAGGGTGGTCAGTACCCCATCGATCAGACCGCGATTGGTCAGCGTATCGCCAGCGGTCAGGGTGGTGCGCTGGCCGCTTAACTCGCCGCTTGCCTGGTTATCGATATTGCCCGCCCGGACATTAAGCAGGCCGCCCGCCGCCAGTAGTGCGCTGTTAGTCAGCGCATGGTTAACCGTCAGCGTCAGATCGCCATTCGCCAGCGTCTTGCCGCCGTTGCTGAAGCCGTCGGCAAAGCGCAGATCCATATTACCGAGCGACAGGATTTCACCGCTGCCGCTAATCTCGCGTCCGCGGTAAGTCAGCTGCTGGCCGGCAATCAGCCGCCCGCCGTGGTTACTGATATTCAGATCGCTGCTGCTGCTGCGAGCGAGGGTATTATCCGTCTGATCGAGGGTCAGTTGCCCGCTGGCGGAAATCTGCCCCTGGGTATTGTTCAACTGACTGCTGGCAATGGTCAGATCGTTGGATGCCGCCAGTTTTCCCTGCTGATTATCAATCTGTGCGCTGGTAATGTGCAGATCTTTACCCTGCACCCCCTGATCGTCACCGCTGGTCTGGCTGTTAAGCAACGATGCGGCCTTCAGGGTTAGCGCGGCGCCGCCGCGCAACAGTCCGAGGGTGTTATTTAAGCTACCGACAACATTCACCAGCAGGTTGTTGCTGGTCTGCATCTGACCTTGCTGGTTACTGACTTCATCGCCAGCCACGCTCAAATTGCCTTCGCTCAGCAGCTGACCGTGGCTGTTATCAAGGTTTGTGGCGCGAATTGTGCTATCGCTGGCCGACAACAGGCTACCGCTACGGTTATCCAGGCTGGCAGCATCCAGTACCAGCCCCTGATTGGCGAGCAGGGTGCCTTGCTGATTGCGAAAGCTTGCGCTGCTGACTGCCACGCCGGCGCCGACTATTACACCACTCTGGTTATTGATCTCGTTGGCGCGCAGGGCGATATCGCCGGTGGATTCCAGACGTCCGGCGCTGTTATCCAGTAACTGCGCGCTGCTGACCTGCAGATCGCCCTTTAGCGCCGACAGGCTGCCAGCGCTGTTAAGCAGCGTGGCGCTGGTGCTGGTAAGGTTTTTCGCCGCCGCCAGCGTACCGCCCTGATTATTCAGCTCAGCGTTTACCCTCAGGTTGAGGGAACCGTCGCTGGCGGCAACAATGTTGCCTTGCTGATTGTTCAGGCTATCGGCCTGCAGCGTCATCGTCGTGGCGTTACTGGCAATCTGGCCGCTCTGGTTGTCAATGCTGTTACTGCTGAGCAGCAGTTCGCTGTCGCCGGTTTGCAGTATGCTTCCCGCGCGATTGCTGAGCTGCGGCGTGGTCAGACGGAGTGATTTGGCGGCGACGGTGCCGCCATTGTTGCTGAGTTTACCGGCGGCGGTAAGCTGCAGATCGCCGCTGGTTTGCAGCAGCGCATGGTCATTAATCATCTCGCTCTGGCTGCTGAGGCTGGCACTCTGCGCGCTGGTCTCACTGTTACTCAGATCCAGATGACTGGCGCTGGCGGTTAGTTTGCCCCCGGCCAGATTCTGCCCGTGACTTATCAGTTTACCGCTGCTGGTCAGCGTTAAATCACCGTGATTCGCCAGGCTGCCATCACTGTTGATCCCGGCCACCAGCGCCGCATTTTTACTGTTGCTGATACTGTCAGCACGCAGACTGGTATTCGCTTTGGCGGCAATCAGGCCGCTATTATCAAGCTGTTTGCCGCTGAGTTGCAGATCCTGCCCGGCACTGACGGTGCCGCTGTTGACGATATCGCCATTGGCGTTAAGGGTGATATTCCCCGCCTGTGAGCCGATATTGCCTTTATTGCTGACGCCAACGCCCTGTTCCGTCGCCACCAGCCGGATTTTACCGGCATACATACCGCCCAGCTGGGCCACATCAATCGCCAGCTGCGGTTTAGCGCTGCCGTCGTCGGCGCTGGCGCTAATGGCCTGCTGGTCGGCGGAAACCTGGTTACGCCCGGTGGTGACCTGCAGATCTTTCGCCCAGATCCCGGCGTTGACTTTAACCGTGCGGGCAATCAGATCGGTGTAATCCTGGCGGCTGCTGTCCATGCCGCGGCCCTGCACCACGATTTCACCGTTGCCGACGCGATAACCCCGCAGTTCGCCGTTCTCCAGCTGCGGCTTGCCGGTGGTCAGCGTGCCGCGGTTGGCGTTAATAAAACCGCAACCGTCGCAGGTGATACCCGCCGGGTTAGCGATCACCACCTGCGCCTGACGACCGGCGACTTCGATATAACCGTTAAGTTTGCTCGGATCGCGCGAGTTAACCTCGTTGAGAATCACTTTCGCTTCGCCTTTCGCCAGCCATGGATTGCCGGCGACCCAGCCCCCTTGCTGCGTCTGTACCTGGCTATGGGCGTTATTGAGGATCGCACCTTGCTGAGCGACGTCGAATTGGGTGTATTTATTATGGGAAACACCGCCAGCGCTCGGTGTCTGAATATTAACCTGCGGCGTGCCATTGGCGCTCTGCATAATGGTGGGCTGCTGAGCGGCAGCGGCGCCTTTGTCGGCGACAATACCGGCCGCCAGCGCCGTTGGCGCCAGCGTGACCATACCCGTTACCGCCATGGTGAAGAAGGCGACAGGCGAGATGCGGCCGATCAGTTGACTCAGGGTATGGCCGGCACCAGGGGCGCGGCTGCTTTTGCCCTGGCCCCGGTTGATTTCTGCAACCACCATCAGCAGGCCACGAGCCCGGTTAAAAATGACGCGATACAGGTTCTTATTCACAGGAGTTATCCATTCAAAAAGTGCGACTAGCCGACCAGCGGCGTGTTCTGCTGCCAGTGTCTGAATTGCTGCAGGGTGACGTCATCGCCACGAAACTGCATCACGCGTTGTCCGCGTTCGGCGCCGCGGTGCCAGAGCGCGCGGCCACATAGATGGGGGAATAGGGTGCTGCCAACCAGCCGGCGTAATGCCTGTTGCTCGCCAAAAGGCGCCACCCAGTCGCGTAGCCACAGGCGATTACCGCTGGTCCAGTCCTCAGGTTGCACCAGAATGCCCGGGCCGGTGAGGTAGCGCTGTTCGGCCACTTCATCCATCCATGCCCAGCTAAGGAAAAACAGTGGCCGATCGTTGCGACTGGCAATCGCAAACTGGTGATGTTTAATTGCCGGCAGCAGCAGGGTCGGCAGCACACTGAGGGGAATATCGCGATGCTGCGCAGAGTGCATCCACAGCCATACCGCGGCGCCGAGCGCTTCCGCTTCACTGAATTGACCGCCCAGCATCGGCGCAGTCAGCTGAAAATCATTCACCGGAATTTTCATCGCGTGGCTCCTTAGTACTGCCAGCTGAGGTTAAAGCCGAGGGTGACCGGGCTGGTGGCGAAACCGTCAGGTTTGGAGAACGGCACGCCGGCAAACAGGTCATAGCCGACGGTGAAGGCATTGCCACGGATACCGATCACGCCGCCCGCCAGATGTTTGCCCGGCAGCTGTTCACTGCCGCCACCGCTGACTTCACCGTAATCGGCGCCGAGATAGAGTTCCTGATTTGGCACCGGGGTACGCCAGGCAAGATCGTTACGCACAAACCAGCCGTTATCGTTGGTAAGGGTACGCTCGCCGTCAAAGCCGCGTACCGTCCAGCGATTACCGATGGATAGCTGATCCTGGGGGGTTAAACGGGTATGACTGAGCTGGCGCAGATACTGCACGTTGTAGCGGAAAGCGTGGTCGAAGAGATTAAACGGCACGTCCAGCTGCGCATTGATCTGGTAGATTTTCGCCAGCGCAGTGCCCTCATCGAAATACTCTTCTTGTGCCGGAATCGCGCCAAACCAGCGGGTGCCGCGCTGGTAACTGGCTGCAGCGTCAAAGGTGGTGCTGCCGAAATAGTGGCGATGTTGCACTCCCAGGCGCCAGGCGCTGGTTTTACGACGTTGCGCATCGACCTCGGTATCGTTAACAAAGTTCTGTGATTCGCGCGTCAGGATCTCATAGCTCATTGAGGTTTTCTGACTGCCGCTGCGGTGCAATACGCGGCTCAGCTGGAAATTAAGGTTTTCGCTGTTACCGCTGTAGCGATAGTCTTCGTTCAGACCGGCGATATTCTGGTTATAGTCATAGCCACTGGCGGTAACCCCGGCCATCCAGTAACCAAAGGGCACGGAATAGTGCGCCAGATAGCTTTTACTGCCTTTTTCGCTGCCGGGCTGCAAGTCGTGACCGCCAGAGATATAAAACAGATCGCTAAGCGAGAATGGGTTATCGATATACAGCGTCAGCCCTCCCTGATAACGACCGGTGGTCTTCGTACCGGAATCATCCAGCGAGGCGCCAAGACGCCAGTGTTTCTGTTGCTTCCAGCTGACTTCAATATCACTTTCACCCGGTTGCTCGCCGGGAATAATCGCCATATCGGCCTGTACCGTCGGCACGCGTTGCAGATTCTCCAGACCCTGTTCAATATCGCGCAGATCCAGCATCTCGCCTGCGCGCGCAGGCAGGGCTGTGTACAGCTGCACATAGCGTTCACTCTGTTTGCTGAGCCGGATATGGCGGGTTTTCCCCGGGATCAGCGCAATGCGCAGGGTGCCGCTTTTTAAATTTTGCGGCGGAGCCATCACGCGGGAAGTGACAAAACCATGATCAATCAGGCGGTTTTGCAGGGCACTCATCAGCAGGTTAATGCCCTGGCCGCCGAGACAGTGGCCGCGCGCCTGGCTGGCCAGCTGCTGCAACGGGATATGTAGCCAGGAAGGAAAATCGTTTTTTCCCTCCAGCTGAATATCATTGAGCACAAAACAGTTCTGTTCCTGCGGGAATTGCAGCCGGGTGAAAAAGGACGCAGGGGTTTGCAGACGCACATCCGGGGTGTGCGGCGCCAGTTGCTGCTCTACGGCGCGCTGACGCTCCTGCTGATTAATATTTTGTTGTTCATTTAAACGTTCAGGTGTGGCCTGAACCGCCGCTTGCGTCACTAAACTCTCTGCGGCCTGGGTGTTTATTGCGCTGCTGAATAAAACAAATAGTGCCAGCTGACTAAAGCGTGCAGGTATTTTTCCGTCAGAGAATGACGCAATCCTTGGCATGGGGTGATCCTGATTATTGATTTGTTATTGGCCCGGTTTGAAGCCACATACGTTAACAATTTTATTGCTAAGATTTGTCTCAAAACTGCCGTTTCTTTACCAAAAACTTACCAAAAAACAGCTGACTTGACCGGAGGGTGGGGCGGTTTAGCGGGATGATGTTATGATGGTTTTGTTATATCTTATTGATAGTATTGGTTTAATTGGGTGGTTGTCGAAGGGGGAGTCTATCTCTTAGCAGATAACGCGCCGCAAGGAAAAGAGTGTCAGTTAAGTAAATCTTACTATTGTAACTTTCTGTCATCAGCTGATGGGTGAATATTAATAACCAAAGCAGCGAAACGGCGCGCCTGGCCTGGCGGTTCGACGCGCTCCCGCCAGGGGTTAAGCCGGGTGTCGCCACCACCGCCCGGCGCGGGTGGTTCAGCCGCGGTTATTTTTCCCTACCAGCAGCAGTGTCATGCAGTGCCAGACTTTATTAATATCGTCCGTGCCGCCAACCCGCTGAATAATTGGTTTACCGCTGCCGCCATACTCTTCCGCCAGCTGACGTTCCGGCGGCAATTTGTGCAGTTGCGGCGAGTTTTGCTGATAAATTTTGCTCAGCAGATCCTGCGTCACAAACTCTTTTTTCTTCATACTGAACTCTCAGGGCGGAAGATCGCCACAGTATAGCCTGTAACATCGGTTACTTTGGTTATAGCCACTACAATTACTCTGATAAATCGTTACTAACGTAAGCCGGTTATGACCTTACGCAATACTTTCACCATCAAGGCTCACCATAATAACCGCAGGCACTCAGAGGGACGACAGATGGACAGATTACTCGATCGCTTTTTAAACTACGTTTCTTACGATACGCAATCAAAAAGTCATGCCCGTCAGGTTCCCAGTACCGACGGGCAATCGCGGCTGGCGGAAGTGCTGCAGAACGAGTTGCGGG
The DNA here is from genome assembly GCF_047308185.1 of Pantoea sp. B65. Taxonomy (NCBI): domain Bacteria; kingdom Pseudomonadati; phylum Pseudomonadota; class Gammaproteobacteria; order Enterobacterales; family Erwiniaceae; genus Pantoea; species Pantoea sp. B65. Next base: position 400,402 of record NZ_JAHXPU010000036.1, on the reverse strand, counting down.
AACTGGGTTTTCAGGATGTCACGCTGAGTGAATATGGCTGCGTGATGGCCAGCTTGCCGTCAAATGTTGACTGGCCAACCCCGGCGATCGGTTTTATTGCGCATATGGATACGTCGCCCGATTTTACGGCAAAAAATGTCAATCCGCAGATTGTGGAAAATTATCGCGGCGGCGATATCGCGCTGGGTAGTGGGGAAGAGATACTGTCGCCGGTAATGTTTCCGGTGCTGCATCAGCTGACCGGGCATACGCTGATCACCACCGACGGTAAAACCCTGCTCGGCGCTGATGATAAAGCCGGTGTGGCTGAGATTATGACCGCCATGGCGCGACTGGCGCAGGGCAGTAAGCCGCACGGTAAGATCTGTGTCGCTTTTACCCCGGATGAAGAGATTGGTAAAGGCACCGTCCACTTTGATGTGGCCGGTTTTGGCGCCGACTGGGCGTATACCATGGATGGCGGCGGCGTCGGTGAGTTTGAGTTTGAGAACTTTAATGCCGCTTCGGCGACGGTGAAAATTACCGGTAATAATGTTCACCCGGGCACCGCTAAAGGTGTGATGGTGAATGCGCTGGAGCTGGCGATGCGCTTTCATGCGGAAATTCCGCCGCATGAAACGCCGGAACACACCTCCGGTTACGAGGGCTTTTATCATCTGCATCAGATTAAAGGCAGCGTTGAACGTGCCGAACTGCACTATATTGTGCGGGATTTTGATGCGGACAATTTTGCGGCGCGTAAAAAAACGCTGCAGGATATTGGTAAACGGCTGGGCAGAGGGTTAGCGGCGAATTGCGCGATTGAAGTGACACTGGAAGACAGCTATTACAATATGCGCGAGAAAGTGGAAGCCCATCCGTATATTATCGAGCTGGCCCTGCAGGCGATGCGCGATTGCGATATTGAGCCAGAAGTTAAACCGATTCGTGGTGGTACCGATGGCGCCAGCCTGTCGTTTAAGGGACTGCCTTGCCCGAATATCTTTACCGGTGGTTATAACTACCACGGCAAGCATGAGTTTGCTTCGCTGGATAATATGGAGAAGGCGGTCGCCGTGATTATGCGCATTGCTGAACTGGCGGCGGTACGTAAATAGCCACCGGCGGCAGAGGATTAACACGGGCGGCATTGCTGCCGCCCGTACGCCATTTATCGGTCCTGCTATTATTCGTCGCCGAAATACCAGTAGCCGCTGTTGACCAGTGCGGCCAGCTGGGCAAGAAATGACGGGTCGTCCAGCGCCGCGCCAAAGGCGTCCAGCCCCAGCGTCAGCTGATTAGCCAGTGCGGCCAGAGCTTCACTGTGCGCGCTCTCCAGTTGTTCACCGTTGATAAATACCGCCTTACCGATGCACAGTACCCGCAGCCCGCCAAGACGCGTCAGCTTATCGCCGTGCTGCAGCGCGTCGTAAATTTCATCCGGCTGATACGGCGGCTCCGGCGGCGCCACATCCAGTTCATGACGCGACTGTGAAATAAATTCGCCAAACCACTGTTCAAAGTGTTCTGGCTGATTAATCACATCCACCATCATCTGGCGGATACCCTCGATCTCCTCTGGCAGGATATCTGCCGGGCGATCGCGCGCGGCGATATCCGGGTCGCTAAAGCGATAGCTGCCCAGTTCCCGCGCCAGTACGTGATCGGCAAAGCCGCTAATCAGTTCACGCCCGCTTGGGGCGCGGAAGCCAATCGAATAGTTAATGGCATTTTCCAGCGAGTAACCCTCATGCGGGAAACCCGGCGGAATATAGAGAATATCGCCAGGTTCCAGCTCTTCATCGATAATGGCGTCAAACGGCTCAACCTGAAGCAGATCGGGATGCGGGCAGTGCTGTTTCAGCGGCAGCTTCTCGCCAACCCGCCAGCGGCGGCGGCCGGTGCCCTGCACAATAAACACATCATATTGATCAAAATGGGGCCCTACGCCGCCGCCCGGCACCGCGAAGGAGATCATCAGATCATCAATGCGCCAGTCAGGCAGAAAGCGGAACGGACGCATTAGCGCAGCGGAAGGCTCATGCCAGTGATCCACCGCCTGTACCAGCAGCGACCAGTTGTTTTCGCCTAAGTGGTCATAGCTTTCAAAGGGGCCGTGACTGACCTGCCATTTACCATCCTGATGGCTGACGATACGGCTGTCGACTTCATTTTCCATCGCCAGACCGGCCAGTTCATCGGGAGAGATGGGATCGACAAAGTTTTTAAAGCCGCGTTTCAGCACCACCGGGCGTTTTTGCCAGTAGCGCTGTATAAAATCGGGCCAGTTAATATCGAGATGATAATCCATATGACATTCCAGTTCAGGCGGTAATTTGCAGGAAGTATATACCTTAGTATCTGAAGTTGCAGTGGCGCTTTCTCTATTCGCCGTTATGCACCACTTCCTGACGCTGGAACACTACCTCCATACGCGCGCCGCCCAGTTCACTGGTGTCGGTGAGAATATCACCATCATATTGTTCAAGAATTTCACGCGCCACCGCCAGGCCTAAACCCTGACCGGGGCGCATGGTATCGGCGCGCTGACCGCGCAGAAAGATCAAATCGCGCTTACTTTCCGGAATGCCCGGGCCATCATCATCAACCAATAAATGCAGGGCGTTATCCGTCTGACGTGCGGAGATCTCAACAAATTCCAGACAATATTTGCAGGCGTTATCCAGCACATTGCCCATCACTTCCATAAAGTCGGTCGGGTCGCCAACAAAGGTGATTTCCGGCGACAGATCGAGCGACAGCGAGACGCCTTTACGCTGGTAAACTTTATTCAGCGCCGAGCAGAGGCTGTCGAGCAGCGCCGATACCGAATGCAGTTCACGCTTAAGCGGATTATGATCGGCCTGCATGCTGGCGCGATGCAGATAATAGCCAATCTGCTGCGAGATGCGGCTGATTTGTTCCAGCATCAGCGGTTCTGCCTGTTCAATCGACCAGTTTTTGTTGCCGCGCAGTGAGCGTAGGGTGCTTTGCAGCACGGAAAGCGGCGTCTTCAGGCTGTGCGCGAGATCCGACAGAGTGGTGCGGTAGCGGGTATAGCGCTGGCGTTCGTTATCCAGCAATAAATTAAGGTTTCGTACCAGGCTGCGCAGCTCCTGCGGCGGCCAGGGATCGAGCGTCTCGCGGCTGCCGGTTTCCAGCTCGCGTACCTGCGCCGCCAGCTCGCCAATCGGTCGCAGACTCCAGTGGGCGGCCAGCCATAATAGCGGGATCACCAGCAGCAGGTTAACCAGTAAGACATAGTTGAACCATACCCACACCATATCCGACTGTTGCAGCTCTTGCGGAATGGAGTCCACCACCACAATGGTCAGCGCAGGCAGGTTGGTGGTGGCGTCGTAGCGGTTGACCGCCACGGAGTGGGTAAAGACACTGCTGCCGTCATCGTCGTAGGCATGCAGCCTGCTCTGAGCATCCTGGTTATTGCCCAGCGCTTCGCGGCTGGTACTGTTATTGGTATCGATTTCGTAGAAGTCGGGTTTTTTCAGCCACTCAGGTTTAATCTTGCGGCGAATTTCCGGCACATCACGCTGTTGCCACAGCAGGTGGCCGCGCTCGTCATAGATAAACACCAGCGTCGGGAAGTTGAGCGTCATCCGCTCCGGCTGAGCGATGGACAGCTTATTGTCCTGCCATTGCGCCAGCGTAAAAAACAGATTGCTCTCGCCGCGCATCACCCGATAGGTATTTTTGTCAAAGCTCACCACGTAGCCAACCACCGCCACCATACCGTAGGAGAGTGACAGCACCAGCACCACCGCAGCGGTAGCCAGTAAAAAACGTGCGCGCAGGGAGTAAGGGATAAAACGACGCAGCAGCGACATACTCAGAGGTCGAAGCGGTAGCCCTGACCGCGAACAGTAGTGATCACATCTTGCGGATATTCCGCGAGGATCTTCTTACGCAGACGCCCCATTAATACATCAATCGTATGGCTTTCACGCAGTTCAGCATCGGGATAGAGTTGCAGCATCAGTGAATCTTTACTGACGACTTTGCCGTTATTGCGGATCAGTGTTTCGATAATGGTGTATTCAAAGGCCGTCAGTTTAATTTGTTGTTCATTGATGGTCAGTTCACGACGCGAGAGATCGACCTGAAACGGCGGCAGGGTGATAATTTGCGAGGCAAGGCCGCTGTTACGGCGCATCAATGCCTGCATCCGCGCCACCACCTCTTCAATATGGAATGGCTTGGTGACATAGTCATCAGCACCGGCTTCCAGCGCGGCGACTTTGGCCTGCCAGCCATCGCGGGCGGTGAGTACCAGGATCGGTTGTTTGACTTCCTGGGTACGCCAGCGGCGGATTAGCGTCATACCGTCTTCATCGGGTAAACCTAAATCAACCAGGGTGATATCCGGGGTATGTTCATTGAGAAAATAGTCCGCTTCTTTGGCATCTTCCGCGGCATCAACCTGATGTCCCATATCCCGCAGTTGTACTGCCAGGTGATGACGCAGCAGGGCATTGTCTTCCACAACCAACACGCGCATAGGAATTTCCTTTATCTCAGGCTAAATGAAGAAAATATGATTAATGTGCTGAGTATAGGTTAAGGCAGCTAAACCAGAGGTTAACACAGGCCGACTTGCGCCGGCCCGTCAGGGATTATTTCAGATCGTCAACCATCTGAATAGCGCGTCCAATATAGTTAGCCGGCGTCATCTGCTTCAGGCGGATTTTTTCCTCTTCCGGCAGCGCCAGGCTGTCGATAAAGGTTTGCATACCTGCCGCATCAACGCGTTTGCCGCGCGTTAACTCTTTCAGCTTCTCATAAGGCTTTTCGATACCGTAACGACGCATCACGGTCTGAATCGGCTCCGCCAGCACTTCCCAGTTATGATCCAGCTCATCCAGCAAATGGTCGCGGTTCACTTCCAGTTTGGAGATACCTTTCAGCGTGGCCTGATAGGCGATCAACGCATAACCGACGCCAACGCCGAGGTTACGCAGTACCGTCGAGTCGGTCAGGTCGCGCTGCCAGCGGGATACCGGCAGTTTGCTGGCCAGGTGCTGCATCACGGCGTTGGCCAGACCGAGGTTGCCTTCAGAGTTTTCGAAGTCAATCGGGTTAACTTTATGCGGCATGGTGGAAGAGCCAATCTCACCGGCAATGGTTTTCTGCTTAAAGTGGCTTAGGGCGATATACCCCCAGACATCGCGATCGAAATCGATCAGGATGGTGTTAAAACGCGCCATACAGTCAAACAGCTCGGCAATATAGTCGTGCGGTTCAATCTGCGTGGTATAGGGGTTCCAGGTGATACCCAGCGAGGTGACAAAGGCTTCACTCAACTGATGCCAGTCAACTTCCGGGTAGGCAACAATATGCGCGTTGTAGTTGCCGACCGCGCCGTTGATTTTACCCAGCACTTCAATGCGCTCCAGCTGACGTAGCTGACGCTCCATACGGTACGCCACGTTCGCCATCTCTTTGCCTAAGGTCGACGGGGTGGCGGGCTGACCATGGGTACGCGAGAGCAGGGGGATATCGCGATACTGCTGCGCCAGGTCTTTCACTGCGGCAATCAGTTGCTGCCAGTACGGCACTACCACATCGCGGCGCGCGGTTTCCAGCATCAGTGCGTGCGACAGGTTGTTGATATCTTCTGAAGTACAGGCGAAGTGGATAAACTCCGATACGGCATGCAGGGCGGGCACCGCGGCGACTTTTTCTTTCAGAAAGTATTCAACCGCTTTGACATCATGGTTGGTGGTGCGCTCGATGGTTTTGATACGCGCGGCGTCATCCTGAGTGAAATTGGCGACAATGGCGTCAAGGTAAGCGTTTGCGTCGGCATCAAATGCAGGAACTTCCTTGATCTCTGCGGTCGCGGCCAGTTTCTGTAACCAGCGAACTTCAACCTCAACGCGGAACTTCAGCAAACCGTATTCGCTGAAAATAGCGCGCAGCGGGCTGACTTTGTCGCCGTAACGACCATCGACAGGTGAGACGGCGGTCAGAGAGGATAATTCCATCAGTGCAACTCCTGGATCGTTTAACAAGGTATTGGGCTGAACAACCCGGCGCTATTCGGCCGGGCTGATATTGGCTAAAATTCTTTTTGCCTCGCCAGCAAGGCGATTGCGGGAAAACATTAACTGCAGGCGGCCACCGCCAACCTGCTGCCACAGCACCGCAGAACGAATGCCTGCGAGCAGGGTGGCGCGCACTTTGCTCTGAATCTGGGTATTCTGCAACACCGCCGGTGAGCCGGTAACCTGAATACGCGGTCCGAGCGGGCTGATCACATCGACATAAATCGCCGCCATGGCGCTCATTATGGTGTCAGACGCCAGATCATAATGCGCCAGCTGGCGGTCAAGCTGGGAGATGCGCCGCGACAGTTCATCCAGCGCCGATTTATTACTATTCAGCTTGCGCTCCAGCACCATCAGACTCAGGGTATAACGCGTCAGTTCGGCGCCGAGCCCCTGCCGGGTGTTGGTGTTAAGGATCGCCAGCATGCTTTCCAGACCGAGGCGCAGGTTGGCTTCGTGATTACCATACACCGCCAGGGTCGAAGCCGGATTTAAATCGAGTAAACTTTGCAGCGAAACTTGCAGCGTTTCGCTGTCGCAATGTCCCTGATGCGCCAGTTGCTGCACCAGATGCGCCGACTGGCAAATGCCAGCCATCGCTAATGTAATATCGTAATAATTCTTAGCCACGGTGACTCCTGTTTACGCGTCGGCGCTTCTTACATGCCAGGCAAATCGTTAGCACGGGCGGCATAAATGCCGCCAATATGTACATTGCCAATTTTTTGCACGGGCGGCATAAATGCCGCCAATATGTACATTGCCAATTTTTTGCACGGGCGGCATAAATGCCGCCCCTACAGTAGCGGTAAGCGCTCTTCAATAATGCCGCCGCCGAGGCAGACATCACCCAGATAAAAGACGGCTGACTGGCCGGGGGTAACCGCGGCAACAGGTTCGTCAAAACGGACTTCAATACCATCGTCGTCGAGCGGCGTGATCAGGCAAGGAATATCCGCCTGACGGTAGCGGGTTTTCACCACGCAGCGCAACGGTTCACGCAGGGTCTCACGATCCACCCAGTCCAGCTGGCGGGCAATCAGGCCGACCGACATCAGACGCGGATGGCTGGCGCCCTGCGCCACCACCAGCAGGTTACGGGGGACATCTTTGTCCACCACATACCATGGATTGTCGTTGCTCTCTTTCATGCCGCCAATGCCCAGCCCTTTGCGCTGACCAAGGGTATGATACATCAGCCCCTGGTGTTCGCCGACGGTCTGCCCCTCAGTGGTGACAATCGCGCCCGGCTGCGCCGGCAGGTAGCGGCCTAAAAAGTCGCGGAATTTGCGCTCGCCGATAAAACAGATACCGGTAGAGTCTTTTTTCCTGGCGGTGATCAAATCCAGCTGTTCCGCAATGCGGCGGACTTCCGGTTTCTCCAGTTCGCCAACCGGGAACAGACTTTGCGCCACCTGCTGATGGCTTAAGGTATAGAGGAAATAGCTCTGATCTTTATTGCCGTCGAGACCACGCAGCAGCTGGCTTTTTCCGTCCACGTCCTGGCGGCGCACATAGTGGCCGGTGGCAATGAAATCGGCGCCAAGATCTTCTGCGGCAAACTCAAGGAAGGCTTTAAACTTAATCTCTTTATTGCACAGGATATCCGGGTTTGGCGTCCGGCCTGCTTTATACTCTTCAAGGAAATGTTCGAACACATTATCCCAGTACTCAGCGGCGAAGTTCACCTTATGCAGGCGCATCCCCAGTTTGTCGCAGACCGCTTGCGCATCAGCCAGATCTTCAGCAGCGGTGCAGTACTCCTCACCATCATCTTCTTCCCAGTTTTTCATAAACAGGCCTTCGACCTGATAGCCCTGCTGTTGCAGTAACCAGGCGGAAACGGAAGAGTCGACGCCGCCGGACATCCCGACGATCACTTTTTTCTGGCTGTTGTCAGACATCACGTACTCACGATAAGGAATAAAACAAGCGGCGTATTCTAGCACGCGTCGCGGGCGGGCGCACCCTCGCAAAACGGCCATTGAAACGCCTGTAACACGCTCAGCGGATAGCGTTCAGCGCTCTGCCAGAGACGCACGCTTTCTGCTACCAGCGGTGAGCGTAAATTGTCCGCCTGCAGGATCTGCTCAGGCGGCAGCCACCAGCAACGGTCAATATCGCTATCCTGTGGCGCGGTGGCAAGCCGGGAGGGCAAATCGAGGGCGAAAAGCACGCGCAGAAACGGCGTGTTATCGGGCGCAATCCACTGATGAATCCGCAGTAACCACTGCGGCGACGCCTGAATGCCGGTCTCTTCGTACAACTCGCGTTCGGCGGCCTGGATCAGGGTTTCATCCGCCTCCAGGTGTCCCGCCGGTTGATTCCAGGTGGCCACGCCGTCAATGGTCTCTTCCACTACCAGCAACTGACCTTCTGCGTGCACCACACAGGCGACGGTAACATGCGGTTTGAACATGGTTTCTCCATAATGATTAGGCTGTGGCTAACGATGTCAGCGCTTTTAGCCGTTAAATTCAGCGGTGATATCACGCCATTCGCCGGGCTGCAGATCCCCCAGCTGTAACGTGCCGATGGCCTGACGAATCAGGCGCAGCGTCGGGAAGCCGATATGCGCCGTCATACGCCGTACCTGGCGATTACGGCCTTCATACAGCGTTATTTTCAGCCAGCGGGTAGGAATCGCCCGGCGTTCACGAATCGGTGGATGACGTGGCCATAGCCATGCCGGTTCCGCGACCAGTTCAACACCCGCCGCCAGGGTCGGGCCATCTTTCAGCGTAACCCCGTTACGCAGCGGCTGCAGATCCTGCTCTGCGGGCGCCCCTTCAACCTGGACATAATAGATTTTACCGCTGTTGTTACCCGGCTGCGTCAGCCTGGCCTGCAGCGCGCCATCATTGGTCAGCACCATTAACCCTTCGCTGTCGCGGTCGAGACGACCTGCGGCATATACGCCGGAAACCGGAATAAAATTTTGCAAAGTAGGGCGTCCGGCCTCGTCGGTGAACTGGGGCAGCACATCAAAAGGTTTATTAAAAACCAGCACCCGGCGCGGGCCTTGAGTGGCTCGTGGAGTCGCAGCGGTATGGCTGAATCGTTTAACGCGGTGATTTTTAACAGGAGTTTTACGCATGGTCTTTGCAGTTTATGACAATTAGCGCATTATAACGCAAAACCTGTGGTGATTGGCGCGGAGTTAATATTCGAGTAGTATTGACGCGCATCTTACAAGTCATTAACAAAAAAGCGCTCGAAGGAGAGGTTAATGGAAAGCAAAGTAGTTGTTCCGGCGGAAGGTCAAAAAATCACCCTGGATCAGGGAAAACTGGTTGTACCCAATAACCCGATCATTCCTTTTATTGAAGGTGATGGTATTGGGATTGATGTTTCACCAGTGATGATCAAAGTGGTTGATGCCGCTGTGCAGAAAGCCTACAACGGCGCGCGAAAAATCTCCTGGATGGAAGTCTATACCGGCGAGAAATCTACCCAGCTCTATGGTCCGGATGTCTGGCTGCCAGAAGAAACCCTCGATCTGATTAAAGAATATCGCGTGGCGATTAAAGGCCCGCTGACCACCCCGGTCGGTGGCGGTATTCGTTCTCTGAACGTTGCCCTGCGCCAGCAACTTGATCTCTATATCTGTCTGCGTCCGGTACGTTACTACCAGGGCACGCCAAGCCCGGTTAAACGTCCGGAAGATACCGATATGGTTATTTTCCGCGAAAACTCAGAAGATATCTATGCGGGTATTGAGTGGAAAGCGGGTTCTGCAGAAGCGGACAAAGTGATCAAATTCCTGAAAGACGAAATGGGTGTGAAGAAAATCCGTTTCCCTGAGCAGTGTGGTATCGGTATTAAGCCATGTTCAGAAGCAGGAACCAAACGTCTGGTGCGTGCGGCCATCGAGTATGCGATCACTAACGATCGTGACTCTTTGACCCTGGTGCACAAAGGCAACATCATGAAATTCACCGAAGGTGCGTTTAAAGATTGGGGTTACCAGCTGGCTCGTGAAGAGTTTGGTGGTGAGCTGATCGACGGCGGCCCATGGCTGAAAATCAAAAACCCTAATACCGGCAAAGATATCGTAGTAAAAGACGTGATCGCCGATGCCTTCCTGCAGCAGATCCTGTTACGTCCGGCCGAATATGACGTTATCGCCTGTATGAACCTGAACGGTGACTACATTTCTGATGCCCTGGCGGCACAGGTTGGCGGTATTGGTATTGCCCCGGGCGCTAATATTGGTGACGAGTGTGCGCTGTTTGAAGCCACCCACGGTACCGCACCGAAGTATGCCGGTCAGGATAAAGTGAACCCAGGTTCAATCATCCTGTCTGCAGAAATGATGCTGCGTCATATGGAATGGTTCGAAGCGGCCGACCTGATCGTGAAAGGTATGGAAGGCGCTATCGCGGCGAAAACCGTGACTTACGATTTCGAACGCCAGATGGACGGCGCTAAACTGCTGAAATCTTCAGAGTTTGGCGATGCGATGATTAAGCATATGTAAGATTGCTGCACCCACCTGCGGCCGGTTGGAAAAGTCATTTCCGGCTGGCCGCAGGTGTTTTATCTGCTTTTGCCAAAACTCCGCCAAAATCCCCCCTAAAAAAACGAGTTAATAAATGTACCGTCATGACGCTACCGCGTAAAATAGCGCAATGGTATATGTGTTACGCAACAGCGCCTGTATCATAAATGACTATTCAATCGTTCTCAGCCTTACCACAGGTTAACGAGAAGAGATCACATAAGGAATTGTATGAATACGATTATTGAAAGTTACCTCAATTGCTTCCGAAAATATGCCACTTTCACCGGGCGTTCTAATCGCAAGGAATATTCTGTTTTTACTATTGTAAACACGGTGTTATCTACTGTTTTTTCTTTTATTCCTGTTTTTAATTGGATATTTGGCTTGCTTATTTTTATGCCAGGCATCGCTGTGTCTGTCCGCCGCGTACATGATTTAAACAAATCCGCCTGGTGGCTGTTTTTCCCTTACTCAATGATATTTATCTTCGGTATTGCTATCGGCATCACCGATAACATTGATGCGAGGCTATTACTTCTCACGCTGATTATTCTTTCTTGTATCGCAATGTCTGTGTGGTTGTTGTTTTACCGTGGCACTAAGGGAAGAAACTGTTTTGGCGATGAGCAAGAGAGCAGTAAAAACCACTCTGTAGATGCGAATATATGAATCTATTCAGGAAATAATTTCCAGTCAGGGCTGGAAAGGCTAAATGACCTGCCCCTCATACATTATTAACACAATGTGATGGTAGCAAAGTTCACTTCTGCCAGATAGCCGCTTTTAGCCAGCACGAACAGGCGGCTATCAGTGAGGGGTAGGCATAACATGGCGATATATTAGTTAATTGGCATCGGGTCACTTCGCCCATTCGGCTTTTAGCCATATCGTCCTTTTTCCACCGGTTATTGTCTTAATCTGGACTGGTAAAATAGCGCCGCTGGCGTAATTATCTGTCTACCGCCTGTTGAGGAGAGATGAAATGCTGGAGCTAAGACCTAATTGTGAAAGCTGTGACAAAGACTTGCCGCCGGAGTCGCCATCAGCAAGAATATGTTCTTTTGAATGCACCTTTTGCGTGGATTGCTGTGACGGGCATCTGCAGGGCGCCTGCCCCAATTGCGGCGGTGAATTGGTGCGCCGGCCGATCAGACCGGCGAATAAACTGGCCAGCTTTCCGGCATCAACGCAACGGGTGGGGCAGCAGTACCAGTAAGACATCGCGTCTTGTTGCTATCACCGCTATCCACGCCAGGCCGGGGTTAATCCCCGGACTTCACGATCGTCGGGTTATGCTCTACCGGGAAATTAACCGAGCGGGCAATAAAACACATTTCATGGGCTTTGTGATGCAGCGCGATAGCGACATCTGGATCGGAGTCGGCACTGATGGTGATGGCAGGATTGAGTGTCACCTGAATAAATTGTCCCGCGCCGCCCGCTTCTTCTTCCATAATCCCTTCAGCATGGTCTTCATACGCCAGCACGTTAACGCCTGATGCGGCGCACAGTCCCAGATACCATAGTTTATGACAGGCGGAGAGGGAACCGACCAGCAGATCCTCCGGATTCCAGCGCGAGGGATCGCCGCGAAAGGCGGGATCGGAGGAGCCAGCAATATCCTGTTTGCCCGCCGCGCGCAGCAGATGGTCGCGACTGTATTCTTTATAACTGCGGGTGCCTGAACCGGTATTGCCACTCCAGATCACATCAACGTGATAAGCGTGATTTTTACGTTTCAATTTTTGCTCCATGCCAGCATAGCTGCTTCAGTGAACATCATTATAACCAGCTGCCGGCGCGCTATCGATACAAATCACAGACTGCTGCGGCTTTAGCGCATAGCGATAAGCCTGAAAACACATATATAAAGCAAGGTTATTTGATTAACTTACGTACAATGATGATATAATGACCCGCATTCCTTGAAAAGGTTGAATATATGTCGTACTTCACTGACGTGATGGCACGCATCAAGACAATGAGTACCAATACAACATGTCCTGTATGTGGGAAAAAATCCAAACAGTCGATAACTAAGCTGGCGAAAGAGCAGACGATGGTCTGTCCGCACTGTAAATCGCTGTTCGTTATTCATTAATATCACTATTTTCCATGGGGTATTTATGCTGGCTAATTATCCTGTGTCCCTGGCGGTTTTGCGTCACCTTCGGCGCCAGGCGCAACCTCTGTTCCGCTGCCAGCATTCGCCGAATAACACCCTTGGTTTGCACGCCGTCAGGCAATATGCAGCACCGCGCCGGGGATCTTCAGTAAATCAAACAGCTCGATCTGACTTACCGCGGAAATATCCCGGGTAAAAGTGGCACTACTGTATTGTAGCGACGTCACTCTGCCTAACTGGCGCCAGACAATAATCGCCGGCACAATCAGTGAACAATGTTCATCGCTCTGCATACAAAGCAGAGTGTAATGCCAGCGTTCATCCAGTTCATTGGAAAAAAACTGGATGGATGCGGCAGGCAGCAGTGCGCGAAGGTCTGGCAACAGTACCTCGCTGACACCCCAGGAAAGTCGTAATGTTAAACTGTGCTGAATCAAGGTATTGTCCCGGGTCGCTGAGTGTTGCATAGATACGTCATATCCCTCCTTGTAATGGAAAACGCTGCAGATAGCCATTAATTCATCTGATCCGCAGCGTTTATCTGGCGCTAATGCTGATGGCGTGAGCGTTTTTTAAAAGTCACCCGGCGGGCGCTGTGTTAGCGTAAAAAAAATACCTCTACCGGAGCCGCAGTATGCCAATACACCGGGTGCCCTATATTAACCATAATATGCTATCGCCGCTGATGGCGATGGGGCGAATCTGCAATAATATGACCCATAGCCTGTTTGCTGAAATCAGAAAGATAGTGAATGCCCCGGCCGCCATCGACGTGAAGCTAAGCGCTGAAATCAGAACTAATCGGCAATTAGCCCAAATTGCCAGCATTGATCAGACCACCAGCGCGGCTGACCGCTACAGGCTGGTCGGCATCAGCGTCACGGCAATAAATAATTTTCGCGGCAGTGATGACGCCAGAAATAAAATCTCGTCGTTATCGGCGGCAACAAAAAATCGAATGACGGATATCTGTCATCAATATCCGTTAAAGCGCGATCACCTGCAGAATATTTATCAACAGCGCGGGATGGAATTTGTCCGAAGTGGCAACCATGGCGCCATCATTGACGCGCAATATTATGCCAACGCCATTGGCCTTGGCATCGAGTTGATTAACCGAAAACCCCTGTAGCATTGCATGGCGCCGGTCAGAACTGCGGGGCCGCTGACTTCGTCCGTAAGGCGCCAGGGTTTTTACCGTTGATACGTTTAAACGCACGGCTAAAAGCGGCCAGCGAACCGTAGCCCAGACGCCAGGCTACCGTGTCAATCGCTTCGCCATCCTGACTAATCCACTGTACCGCCAGTTGCATACGCAGTTCAGTCAGATAGCGCAGTGGCGTCATACCGGTGACGGTTAAAAACCTTTCCGCGAACACGCTGCGTGAACTACCCATTTCCGCTGCCAGTTGCGCCACCGTCCAGTTTCTCCCCGGGTCGCGATGGAGCGCCACCAGCGCTTTCCCCAGCCGCGGGTCGCGCAGCGCCTGCAGCCAGCCGGCGGTGTTGCCACAGCCATTCTCTACCCATCCACGCACGATAAAAGCCGCTACCACATCCGCCAGCCGGGAAAGAATACCAGCATAACCCGCACGTCTGGCCTGCGACTCGCGCTCCATGGCGTCAAGCATCGGCTGGACTTCGGGGTATTGATGTATCAGGGTACTCACCAGCATCAATTCCGGCATCGCCCTGATCAGCGGCTGCATACCGCCTAAATCAAACTCCATGCAACCGCTGAAAATCAGGCTGGCTGGCGCGCTGGCGGATTTTTCTGCACAGGCGTTGATACAGCAGACATTACTGCATATCGCTATCGCATCGAAGGCGGTGATATCAGTCGCCGGAACATCCGGGGAAGAGAGCAGCAGGTGATCGACCCCCTGTGGTAACAGCACGGCATCACCGCTGTTCAACGTCCACAGTTTGCCACTGCCGGTACGCAGCAATACCGGACCACGACTGATAAAATGAAATTGTGCACGCCCCGGCGCATTGGCAAAGTGCATGCCAAACGGCCCGGCCATCTCAATGCGTTTGTACTGCACCCCCAGCAGGCGCATGCCCAGCAGCAGTTCACTGGCCAGATCATGGCTATCGGTTATCTCTGACATCGCGCGCTCACTTATTCCGGACGAATAATCAATAATTACGGATTTTACATCATAGACCATCCGGCGCCAGCCTTTTACGCTGTGGCTTAATCTAAACCAGATGGGATATGACCAATGAACCGTGCAAATCACCTGAGTGCAACTGCGGCGACCGGGCAGAAGCCAGCCTGGGGAGCGGTGTTCTCCATGACGCTGGGGGTTTTTGGCCTGGTTACCGCTGAATTTCTCCCTGCCAGCCTGCTAACGCCGATGGCGACCAGCCTTGGCGTTGGTGAAGCATTAACCGGACAGGCGGTCACCATTACCGCCGCAGTGGCATTACTAAGCAGCATCGTCAGCGTCAGCGTAACCAGAAATATTGACCGCCGCTGGGTTTTACTGGCGTTCTCGGTGATGCTAATCGCCTCAAATTTGCTGGTGGCTTTCGCCACACAGCTGTCATTTATTTTTATCGGACGGGTGCTGCTGGGGGTTGCGATTGGTGGATTCTGGACGCTCTCTGCCGCCACGGCGATGCGGCTGGTGCCTGCGGCATTAATCCCGCGGGCATTATCAATTATTTTTAGCGGCGTCTCCGTGGCGACCATCGCGGCTGCGCCGCTGGGAAGCTATTTCGGCGAATTGATTGGCTGGCGGAATGTGTTTATCGCCGCCGCCGCGATTGGCGTGCTGGCGTTGATCTGGCAGATCGCCAGCCTGCCGAAAATGGCGCCGCTGGCCAGCGGAACGGCAGGTAATATTTTTACCGTGTTAAAACGTCCCGGCATTCAGACGGCGATGTTTGCCGTTATCCTGGTGTTCTCCGGACATTTCGCCTTTTTCACTTATCTGCGACCATTCCTCGAAAATGTCGCCGGCATCGGCGTCAATGGGCTATCGGCGATCCTGCTCGGTTTTGGCGTCGCCAATTTCGCCGGCACGCTGCTCGCCGGGGTCCTGCTGGAGCGTAATCTGCACCTGACGTTGATGATGACGCCGCTGGTGATGGGCGTCATGGCGCTGGCGCTGGTGCTGCTGGGATTTGCCCCGTTTGTCGACGCGCTGCTGATTGCGCTCTGGGGCATGGCGTTCGGCGCGGTACCCGTCGGCTGGTCAACCTGGCTAACGCGTACCATGCCGGATGATGCTGAAAGTGGTGGCGGATTGATGGTGGCGGCGGTGCAGCTGGCGATTACTGTCGGTGCGGCTGCCGGCGGCGCAATATTTAATCTTGGCGGCGCGAAAGGCGTTTTTATTGCCAGTGCGCTGGCGCTGCTGATTGCTGCTGTGACCATTTTCGTCGCACTGCGGCCCAGACCGGTGATGGCGTAGTGTTACCGCAGTCAGGCCTGGGCGCTTTCCCGCTGACGCCATCATTATGCTGAGAACTATCTATACTGAAAGTTCATTCAGTAGCAACCGGAGGATCAGATGACCATTCATAAAAAGGGACAGGCTCACTGGGAAGGCGATATCAAACAAGGCAAAGGTTATATTTCGACGGAGAGCGGGGCGCTGGAGCAGCAGCCCTACGGTTTTAACACCCGTTTTGAGGGTAAAACCGGCACCAACCCTGAAGAACTGATTGCGGCCGCACACTCGGCCTGCTTTTCGATGGCGTTGTCACTGATGCTGGGAGATGCCGGTTTTGTTGTCACGAGTATTGATACCACGGCCGATGTGTCGCTCGATAAAGTTGACGGCGGCTTTGCTATCACCAAAGTGGCGCTAAAAAGCCAGGTTAAACTGCCGGGCATTGATCACGGCAGCTTTGACAAGATTATCAATCAGGCTAAAGCCAACTGTCCGGTGTCAAAATTGCTGAAGGCGGAAATTACCCTTGAGTACCATCTGGACAACTAATATTGTTACCGGCGCGCCTCTTTGAGGCGCGTATTGAGCGGAAATTGATATCGCCTGTGGCGGCGGCTTGCTAAAATCTCCCGCGACTATCCAGCCCGGTTATTTATCTGCAGAGCATGAATATTACGCCGGAAAAGCCGGCCGCATTTTTCCGTACTGATGGTTTCCGATGCCCGATGCAGGCATGCCATAAGACACTCACGCTAATAGCGGCAAAAATGCGTGGCATAAGGCAAAACATTAGCCAGTAAGGCCTTAATTTATCTGACCTGTTATCAATAACAAATGGAGCTTGTTATGACCTCTATCGAAAGAACCACACCTCCGTCGGGACTCACTCCCGTTGAGCATGTTGCACCAGAGCGCGCCAACAGCTCGGTTTTTCCCGCCATCACCCATACCGGTAATTGCGGACATGAAATTCATATTCCCCCTAAAACGGACGAATAGCGGTTGCCAGAGTAAGGGCCGGAAGGTCGCGCAGCGGGTGTGCAGGGGAGTCATTAGCCACGGCCGGTGGCTAATGATCGGCGTAAATCGCGGTCTGTCGCCGGCGCTACGGCCATGTTTCAGGAGATAATATCGTCAGGCGTGCGCTGCACTACTGCTTCTAAAGCCTGACGATAGATATCCAGTTTAACCTCATCGGTTTCGCTCTCCAGCTTCTCCAGCAACTTCAGAATAATCGCTTTATTGTTTACGAATTGCTGGCTGGCCGAAAGTTCCCCCACAACTGCCGTGATAACATCCGCCCCATTTTTCATCAGCTCATGCTGCTGCGTGAAGTACTCGGCGATGTTCGATGCGGTGGTGGTCATATTGTGCATGTGTAGAGCCTCTGAAATATTGTTTTGGGCAACAGGGTTCCGATTCCACTGCGAAGCGCAGGGCAGATCCACAAGTTTAAAGCAGCGGTAAAACAGCCTGAGCAGGCATTAATTCATGACATCTCAATAAAAGATGAGAACAGTAAAGTTTGTCAGAAGGTGAATTGGTAATGCGCAATGAACTTATACAGTAAAACCAATTATGTACAATTTTTACTTGATCATTTTGTGCTACTGCGCGGCGGCATGTCTCGGGCAGCCATGCGCAGCGCTAAGGCGGGGCGCAACAGAAGGCGTTAAAGCAGCGTTTGTTATCGGGATCACTGCGCAGCAGACGGCTAACGATGGGCTTGATCAATGACATATATAGGTCACCATCTGGTTTTTCGGTGAGTCGATCAGACAGAAACTGTTATCCGACAGACGCTGGGCGAGATAGCCTTCACGGGTAACCGCTGAGGGCAAATATAAACGCCGATCGGCGGTTTGCAGCGGGCCGCTGTGAATACTCTTATCTGCAGTCGTGACGGTAAATGAGTCAAAGCGGTCAATAACCAGCGCCTGGGTCTGTCCCAGCGGCTGCCCTGATAAGCTTTGTACCTTTCCGACACACTCTCTGCCCTGATAATCTGCGGAGCAAGCTGTCAGCGCCAGGGTTCCGACGACAAGGGTTATCTGCAACAGCTTCATGATCTCTTCCTTTAACGCAAAACAACATCAGAATATATACCCTCTCATGTATAGCGTAGCGGATAAATCTTGCCACACCAGATCCCGATGTTATTTCGCCGCAGAACGGTAAAAACGAGTAAAGATTGGCGCGGATAAATGATGACGAACAGCAGCCGGAAACGGTATGCTGGCAGGGTTCTGTGCCGGGTGTTTTATAGGGAGCGACCGCATGAAAGAAGAAGAAGCAAGTTTGATGATAATCCGTAATGCCGTGGCGTCATTACCAGAAGATCAACAGCAGCGGGTGACCGGCTGCATCAGTGCTATTCGTGATGTGATGGGGCAGTACGACCCTGAAGATGCCGGTATTGCCCTGATGTTGATTGCAGCGGAAGTGGCGGCAGAGTAACGTCAGATTTAGCCCACCACCGGACATCTGGCCGCCTTGAGTGCCTCCAGCTGATCCAGCCTTTCCTGAGCTTTGCTTGTTGCGCGGTATTTGGCAATACCATTGCCGATACCAAGATCACCGACAAATCCCAGAACGGTTAACACATCGAATGAGCCGGTGTGGGCTATTTTCTGCTGAACGTTATGTGAGGCGGCAATCTCGCGTTCAATCGCCGGACAATCCAGTGAACTGGTCTCTACCGCACTGACTTTCACCGATTCCGGATACTGCTTTAAAGCGCAACCAGAAAGTAACAGCGCGATCAGCGCCACCTCTATTTTATGATTCATTTCTCTCACCGATGCCTCGTTTTGTCGACTTTGTCAGGTTATCGGTCGCCCTGTATCTGACTTTAATTGTATTATCCGTTGTTGCCATCTGTGTATCAGTTTGCCTGGCTGTTACCGCTTTCAGAGTAATCTGCCATCGCCTGCGGTAACCTGGATGAAATACCGGGGCCGGCTACCCGCCGCTGACGGCGGGTAGCCGGCTTACTGCCAGGCAACCCCGTTACTGCCAGAATTTCTTCTTACTGGTTTTACCAATCCCCGGATTACAGCTATTAGTCGGGTCAAGATGGCGCATATGCTGTTCATATTCGGCGGAAGCATGGTACAGATGACCGACATTATGCTCGGCCGGGTAGCGCGCCCCGCGCTGGTCGAGATACTCCAGTACCTGATGTTTAAATGCCTGCGCATCCACTCCCGGTTTCAGAATATAGTCCTGATGATTAACAAAGCAGAAGAAATGGCCGCAGCATGACTCTTCCTGCACCTGTGCTTGCAGATGCGGCGGCAGATCAATGCGCCATTGGCTGTCATTGCGGCGCAGTGCGACATCAAAGGCGATCAGCCGTTCGTCAGTGTTAATACCGTAATAGTCACAGTAGGAGATGGTGCAGCCGCCGACGCCAAAACGTACCAGAAAGGCATCCTTCTCCTCGCGCGGGTCGCAGCGGAAAAACGCCCCGGACCGGGTAGCGAAAAAGTGGGTCAACAGCTGCTGAAGTTGTGCGGCATGGGGGGCTTCAGCTTTAATCATCAGGTGATGTTCGTAACGATGGCGATAGTCGAGAATGCGTTTGGCCACTAATTTCGGCGTCAGATTATTCGCCAGCTGTAGCAGCTTATCGACAAAATTCAGCGGCAGGATACGCATCCTTTTCACCCGCAGATCCCATTTTGCCTTACCGGCCATTAATGACGGCAATGCTTCCGGACCCAGTCGTTTAATCGCCCAGTACATATGCTTGGCATAGGTGACGGTGAGATCGAAAGCGTTGCGGTGGATATACTCCGCCTGCAGTGGCAGCTCGTGAAGATGCTCCAGCAGATAGCGACGCAACGCCACCAGTTCACTCTCCTGGTTGGTACCGATATAAAAAGTCGCGGTGGTATCGCTGGCATCAAAGGTGGAGAGTCGTACGGCAAATACCGCTATCTTCCCGGCGCTGCCGGAACTGTCATGCAGGTACTGCGGATTACCGTTATAACGGGTGGGGGTGTTCGCGCTGACGTCACGCAGAACCGCGGCATAATCATCCGCCCAGATTTTCCCCTGCCAGTCGGCGGCCCCGCCGGTGACGTACTGTTGCTGCTCCAGCCGGCTAATCATCTCTTCCGGCGTATCCCCCAGTTCGACACCTAAATGGTTAACCAGTGACAGGCTGCCATCATGGTTAATTTGTGCGAACAGTGATTTTTCGGTAAATGCCGGACCACGACGAATTAACGAACCACCGGAGTTATTACACACGCCCCCCACTACCGAAGCGCCGATACAGGATGCACCAATCACCGAGTGTGGCTCTTTATGGTGTGGCCTGAGCGCATTTTCCAGTTCGGTCAGGGTGCTGCCGGCGAAGGCGATCACTTGCTGTGCATTATCGATTACCTGTACGCCTTTAATTCGCCGGGTGCTGACAATCACCACCTCACGGTCATAATCGTTGCCGTCCGGGGTTGATCCGCCGGTTACGCCGGTATTGGCGGCCTGCATTAAAATGATTTTGTCGCAGGCGACACAGGCCTGTAGCACCTGCCAGAGTTGCAGCAGCGTTTGCGGGATCGCCACTGCCAGCGCCTGTCCTTTACCGACACGAAAACCTTTTGTGTAATATGCCTTGTCGTCCTCACGGGTCAGCACCTGGTCACTTGCCAGTATGCGACGCAACTGCAGAACTATTTCTGAATCCTTCGCCATCAAAAACTGCTCCTGAAGTCATCAATGCCATTTTATCTATGCCGCCGGGGCAGAAGTGGGCCATCACTCCTGGCGCCGGGCAGAGAAGTCACGCTCGATAACGTGAAACATTGTGACCATTGCAGCAACAGAAAAATGTCATTTCGGTGCGAAAAGCTTTCTTCAGGCGCTTTTACCAACAGTTAAGCCTGCGGAAAAGCAAACGGCAGAATAAATAATATTGTCAGTAAGCTAGTTAAATGACGGTCAGAGAAGTCGTCAGCCGCGGCGTGCAGAGCAGAGCAGAAGAGAAGGGTAGCGGAGAGGCCTGGCGACGCTTTCCGCTACCGGAGGCGGGCAAAGATTATCACGCTGCTTTACCCGTCCGCGTCAGCAGCCATCGGTCGGTTATATGCTGATCAGGCAACCTTCCTGAACGGATACTGATTTTTAATATTTTCATCAAAATATTGTCCTTTTGACCGTGCCGCCATCAGTAAATGGAAAACCGTCAGCGGGACCTGTTGATAACGATAGACTTCTCGCTGCTGGAATTCTATTTCCAACAGCTTATTATCCATATCGTAGCCAACAGTATGAATTTTAGATGAATTAACATTACGCCGTTTCATACATTTTCCTCCTTGTAATTTGCCATGCTTTGATCCTGTGACCTTGCGCGGCTCAATGTCTTAACACCGATCAATTTTTGCTCATTAATTCTAGCTTATTTTTCGCTTTTAGGAATTTCCTGAGATATTTTTTGCTTATGATCTGATTTTTAGTAAAATATTGAATAAATTCAATATGAAAGCATTGGCGGCAAGAGATGAGAATGATGTCTTTTATTTTGTTGTTTACCGCCTCGCTATTTCGCTGCAACGCGTGATAGCGTAGTGATTAATAATCAGAGCGGTTTTCCCTGACGTTATGGAGTATTAAATGGAACTGATCATTACTGCCACGCCGACGCATCAGGATCTGGATGAAGTAAAAGCGGGGCTGATGGCGTTTAATGCGCAATATATTGATATCAATGAAGTGAAATCGCTGGCGGTATTTGTCAGTGATAATCAGGGTAAAAAGCTGGCGGGTTTAACCGGTTCTACCACCGGAAATTGGCTACGAATCGATATGCTGTGGGTCAGTGAGGCGTTGCGCGCCCAGGGGGTGGGTAGCCAGTTAATCCGGGCGGCGGAACAGGAAGCGCGCGACCGTGGTTGTATCTATGCGCAGGTGGATACTGCCAGTTTTCAGGCGCGTCCCTTCTATGAAAAACTGGGCTATCAGCTACGTTTCTCGCTGGATAATTATCCGCGTGAGCATCAGCGTCACTATCTGACGAAATCCCTGTAGCGTTCATTAGCGCCACACTACCGCCGCTATCAGTAAATCACTGCTTCACGCATATCCAGCGGCGAATACTGCGCCTGGTCAATGGCCGCCTGCCACTGGCGGCCGTTAACTTCCTGCCATGAAAGGTGACCACGGGTGGTACTCATTAACACCACATCCGGGCGCAGGGTGCGATAGTGCGCCAGGGTACGCTGTAAATCACCGCTGTTGCTGTCCGCAACGGTGACGGTGATCCAGCGGCCTTTATCCTGGGTTAGCGTATCGCCGACAAAAAGGTAGCTTTTGCCATACGGCGAATGATAGAAAAAACTACAGCTACCGGGGGTATGGCCGGGTGAGGGGAGGATATGGAAATCCCCAAAGTGGCTCTCAAGGCTATTAAAGGTGGCATCCGGTTCGAGGATCCGGCTCACCGGTCCGAGCGCCCGGCTATGGCAATAGAGCGCGCTATTAAAACGCTGCTGAATCGCCACCGCGCCGGGAGCGGCATCGTGCCAGTGGGTAAGATAGTGACGCATCACTCCCCCCAGGTCGACCAGCGCCTGTTGATCGGCCGGATGTTCTACCCGCGAGATCAGCAGGTTACCGCGCGGATGCTTCAGCAAAAAACCATGCATCATCAGTTCAGGCTGGTCTTCAGCCGCGGGAAATTCAGGGGTGGAGATCCAGAGATCCTCGTACAGCGGCTTCATCATCATTTTCCTGATGCGTAAAAAATTATTTGAGCGTCGGGTGTCCCTTGATACTCAGCTGACTACGGCCCTGAGTGACCTGTAATCTGGCCTGTGCCCCGATGGGCAGGGTGACGGTGTCCTGATCATGGCCAAATGCCAGATCGGTAATCACCGGCACACCGGTCAGTTCGCGGATCCGCTGCCAGACGCAGGAAAAATCGAAACCATTATCGTAATCGGTCAGCGCCGCGCCGGTAAAACTACCGGTGATAATCGCACGCTGGCGGGCCAGAATCCCGGACTGATGCAGTTGCAGCAGCATGCGTTCAGTGCGGAACGGATGCTCATTGACATCTTCAATCACCAGAATACCGTCATCGACGGCTGGCAACCATGGCGTTCCCACCAGTGATGCAATCATCGCCAGATTGCCGCCCCACAGCGTACCGCTGACTTGCGCATCTGCGGCCATTGTCTGCCATGTTACGCTGAATTCAGACTGAGTGATTGCCCGCCAGAAATGTTCGGCAGTAAAATCAGACAATTGCTCAGCGCCAAAATTACCGCACAGCATCGGGCCACTAAAGGTTATCAGGCCGCTTTGCGACAGCAGCGCCAGCTGCAGGGCGGTGAAATCACTGTGACCACAGATCGCCAGCGGCTTTCCGGCCAGTTGCTGCAGCGCCGGATAATCGATCTGGTCGAGTAACCGGCTGGCGCCGTAGCCGCCACGTACCGCCAGCACGATATCCGGCAGCGGGTGCAGACTGGCGAGCGCATTAATATCGTGCAGCCGCTCACTGTCGCTACCGGCGAAGCGCTGGTAACGGCGCGAAATAACCGTCTGATTTTCCACGCGATGCCCGGCAGCCGACAGCCGCTCAATACCGCGTTGGGCGGCAGCCTGGTTATGGCAATAACCTGATGGCGCAACCAGATGAAAAAGTCGGGAAGTTGCAGACCTCATGCTCAGTTATCTCCCTCTAAGCGGTCAATGACGACCAACGGTTTGAATACATACGCCATAGCAGAGCGTTTTTCGATCAACGATGTGTGATCGGTGTCGGTTTTTTAGTCAATGAATTTTGAATCATTTCCCTATCCATGGTGTCCTAACCAACTGATGATGACGAAAAGTTGACATGAAGTCACCTCCGGGCCGGAATTTAGCGGTAATTCAGATAAACGGCAATTTTTAACTTTAGGCCAGTCAGTATGATTGAGCGCGAACAAGTGGCTGCGAGGAAAAGAATAGCGTGAAAACCCGATCGCTGATGTTATGTGTGCTGTTACTGGCGGGATGCGCCAGTAAACCGCCGAAACAAGCACCACCCGAGCGCCAAACGCCATTAACTCAGGCGCCGCCGCAAAAAATCTCTCAGGCCTGGTCAATGTTCACCGAGGATGCCGCCAGCCACTATGGTGTTGATGAACGACTGATTAATGCCATTATTAGCGTCGAGTCCGGTGGCAATCCAACGGCAGTGAGCCGTTCGAATGCCATTGGTTTAATGCAAATCAAAGCCTCTACCGCCGGTCGCGAAGTCTGGCGCGCCCGCGGACAGCACGGCCAGCCGAGCGGTTCGGAACTGCGCGACCCGGCGCGTAATATTGATATCGGCACCGCCTATTTACGTATCCTGCAGTCACAGGAACTGGCCGGTATTCGTGATCCGGAAACCTTACGCTATGCCACAATCGTCTCTTACGCCAATGGTTCCGGGGCTTTGCTGCGTACCTTTTCACGCAACCGCGACCGGGCGATTGCCATGATCAATCAGATGACGCCGCAGGAGTTTTACCAGCATGTACAGGCAAAACATCCGGCAGCCCAGGCGCCACGCTATTTGTGGAAAGTGACCAGCGCTTACCGCACCATCTAATCTGACGCCCGCTCCCGCCGGCGGCATACCCGCTGCCAGCGCCATCTTCTCTCTGCCGAATTTCTCCATCATTCCGGGTGTTTTACCGTTTTGTGTAAAGGATGTTTATCACGCTTATAAATGTATTGATAATCATTATCATTTGGATATGATAGCGCTCATAAAAACAGATCGTCAGGGTTAACTTTCTGCACCATCGCGCAGAAGGCGCATTTTATTTGTCTTTTTTCCAGGGAAGCAGTCGCTGAGCAGATACCAATAATTAAGCAGGGTATTGCTATGCGCACATTTTCACCGCACCAGATGCTGATAAAAACATCGTTATTAACCGGGGTATTTTTGACGGCCACCTTTAACGTCAATATCGCCCGCGCTGACGAAAAAACCACTAATACGACGTCCGATCAACAAAACGTCAGCAACAGTAATAAAAAACCCGTCTTGAAAATTTCCACCCAGCGGCAGAGTGAAACGGTGATGACCGTTACCGCACGGGAACCGGAAAAAGAGGCCGGCAGCAAGGTTAGCTACAGTGCGGCAGAGCTGCAGAAGAAAGGCGCCAGTGATTTCGGTTCGGTGATGCGTTATGAGACGCTGGTCAGCGCCACCGGCGTCCAGGGTGGGTCATCGGCAGGTAAAAGCGGCTTCGATCGCAGTGGCTATACCGGTTTTAATATTCGCGGCCTGGAAAGCAACCGCGTGGGTATCGATGTTGACGGTATTCCGCAGCCAGACGCAACCGGCCGCAGCTATGTCAGCCGTGCCGGTCTGAATACTTTCGGTATCGGCAGGGATTATCTCGACCCCTATATGTATGGTCAGGTGGAGATTGAATCCGGCGCCACTGCGACTTCACGTGCGAATACCGCGATTGGCGGGGCCGTGTCGTTTCTGCCGAAATCTGCGGATGATTACCTTTCTCCGACCAAATCCACTTACTTTGGTTACCAGAGCGACTACGACTCTTCCAACCGTAGCTGGCATCAGGGAATTACCACCGCGGCTGGCGATGAGATCCTGCGCGGCGTGCTGGTCTACAGCCGGCGCGATGGTCAGCAAACCCGCAATAACAGCGGGACGGTCGCGGCGTACCCGGCTAACTGGCACTCCAATGCGTTGCAGGGTTCCGCTATCTGGCAGCCAAACGATGCGCATAAACTGACCACTACGCTGGATTATTACGATAAAACTAACCACAGCCATTATGACAGCTGGGATACCGCCGGCAGTGCGGTGCTGGGTACTGCAGAGCAACAGAGTAATACCCGTCGCTGGGGCCTCAGCCTGAAGGATGAGTGGACGCCGTATAACGACTTGATCGACAGCCTGCTGACCAAAGTGTTTTATCAGCAAACCCAGGCGCACGATAATACCTGGATGCCGGCCGACAGCAGCAGCATGAAGCGCGTCTACTCTGATTACGATGTCGACACTTACGGTTTCGAAGCGCAACTGGCGAAAACCCTTGGCCGTCACCAGTTGACGGGTGGGGTCAATGCCCGCCTCAGCGATACCGCGCGCCCCTTCCGCCAGGAACCGGTGCAGAGTATCTACAGCACCATTATGCAACCGGAAGCGGACAGCCGCAGCTATACGCTGGGCGCTTTTATGCAGGATAAAATCCAGTTTGATCTGAACGGGCACGGTTTTGCTGTGGTGCCGGGGGTGCGCGTCGCGCATCAGAGTACCCGGGCAGAAAACCTTAGCAGCCTGACCAGCGGCAGCAGCGTGCTGACTGAATCGGCGCTGGAGACGTTGTATGGCGACAGCAATACCGATACTGAGGTGCTGCCATCCATCAGCTTTAATTACGATCTGACGCCAAAACTGATGACATATATTCAGTATAAGCGTGGCGCGCAATTCCCAAATGCCAGTCAGCTGTATGGTTCATGGAACCTTGGCTCCAGTTATGCCGGTAGCCAGCAGTATGCGCTGATTGGTAATACCGATTTGAAAACCGAGACCAGCAATAACCTTGAGTGGGGAATGAAGGGAGAGGTGACCGACGGTCTGACGGTACGTACCGCTCTGTTCTATAACACCTACAAAAACTTTATTGCTTATACCCGTTATACCCGCTCCGGCAACCCGGAACGATTCACCAATGTGCCATCAAATATTTACACCACCTATCAGGCGGAGAATCGCGATAAGGCGTTTATCTATGGCGGGGAAGTCAGCGCCCGCCTCAACTTCGGCAGCTGGTTCGCCCGGGCGGAGGGTTTCAGCGCCGGGCTGGCGCTGGGCTATAGCAAAGGTGAGTCTAAGTCGGAATACTCCGGTGACAAATATGTTGATCTCGACAGTGTCGCACCGATGAAAGCGGTGGTCGGGCTGGCCTGGGATGCCCCGGCGAAGCAATATGGCACCGCGCTAACCGCGACCTTCGTCAAAGGTAAACAATCTACCGAAACCAATCGCGAAAGCTACAGTAACAGCGGCAGCGCGCTGACCGATGCCAGTAGCGAATATCTGCGCGTGCCGGGCTATGGCCTGCTGGATATGACCGCTTACTGGCAGGCAACCAAAAACGTCAGGCTGAGCGGTGGGCTGTATAATATCACCGACCGCAAATACCGGGACTACCTGAGCAGCCGCGAGCTGACGGACTCCACCAATCAGGATGCTAACGATCAGGCGCTGGCGGTTATGCCGGGCCGTACCTTCCAGTTAGGGGTCAATGTCGACTTCTGATTGCCGCAGGTCCATGTCTAAGCCGCGCACTGCGCGGCTTTTTTTTGCTTAAGCCTCGCCATCGCTGGCGGGGCTTTTTTTCTCGTTATGTCCAAGATCGCGATCCGGAAAACACTGCGCCCGCAGGCGCCTTTTAATCTCCGCCGCATCCGGGAAACCCCCCATACTTTTGCGGTCCCAGATTAACCGATCGTCGACGGTAATCTGATAAATCCCGCCGCTGGCCGGGATCAGCGTGACCTGGGCCAGATCGGTACTGAAGGTGTTCAGCAGCTCTTGCGCCATCCAGGCCGCACGCAGTAGCCAGTTGCACTGGGAACAGTAGGTAATAGTCACGACGGGAAGGGTTTTCATGGCGCAGTATCCTGAATAAAAAGTGCGGTAATAGCCGATAGCGTCAGTTTGCCTGAACCCGCCGGCCTGATCAGCATTTTCCGGTGAAGCCGGCTATTGATGGTTTTCCATCATTAAAGCGATACCGAAGTTCGCAGGCTGCTGATTATAGTTGTCGCCAACATCACCAGTCAGGAGCAATCAGATGGCGGCAACAGGCGTAAAACTCGGGGTGAGCCCATTGTGCTGGACCAACGACGTATTGGTGGATCTCGGCGACGATATTCCGCTGCAGACCTGCCTGCAGCAGGCGGCAGCGGCCGGGTATCAGGGGATTGAGCTGGGGCGCAAATTTCCACGCAGCGCGGCTGAACTGGCGCCTTTGCTATCTGCGGTCGGCCTGCAGCTGGCCTCGGGCTGGCACAGCGGTTTTCTCGCCGATCGCAGCGTGGATGAGGAGGTCGCAGCGGTACGCGATCACGCTAATTTACTGCGTCAGTTGGGCGCCAACGTGCTGGTGTATGGCGAATGCGGTCAGATGCCGGGCAGCTCACCGCTGGATGAACCGATATCGCGTTCCCCGGCACTGAGCAGTATCGATCTTGCACACTATGCCGCCAGGGTGAATGCCTTTGCCGATGTACTGCTGCGTGATTATGGCCTGCAGATCGCCTATCACCATCATTTGATGATGCTGGTAGAGCATGACGATGAACTGGAGGCCTTTATGCAGCACACCAGCCATCACGTCGGTCTGGTGCTGGATAGCGGCCACGGCTATGCCGCTGGCGTGGATTATGCCCGGGTGCTGGAGAAATATGGTCAGCGCATTGTGCATATCCATCTGAAGGATGTACGCCCGGCGATCCTGAAACGTGTCTATGACGAAGACCTGAGTTTCAACGAGGCGGTGCGCGCCGGAATATTTACCGTGCCGGGCGAGGGCTGCATTGATTACGCGCCGATCATTGCCTTTGTGCAGCACAGCGGCTATCAGGGCTGGCTGATTGTTGAAGCGGAGCAGGATCCACGCCACGCCCCGCCACTTGCGACCGCGACCCGCGCCGCACACTGGGTCTGCCAGCAGTTCCGTTTGCCGCAGCGGGCTAAGGAGACGGCATAATGCGTAATACACTGAATATTGGTCTGATTGGTTCAGGCTTTATGGGGCAGGCCCATGCTGATGCTTACCGGCGGGCGGCAATGATCTATCCCGACCTGCCAAAACGTCCGCTACTGTATGCGCTGGCCGATCAGGATCAGCCAATGGCGGAAAGTTCGGCAGCGCGTTTTGGCGCGCAGAAAGCCTATGGCGACTGGCGTGAGCTGGTCAACGACAGTGAAGTGGATGTGGTGGATATTACCGCGCCGAATCATCTGCATTTTGAGATGGCGATTGCCGCCATTGCTGCCGGTAAGCACGTTTACTGCGAGAAGCCGCTGGCGGTGACCGCGCGGCAGGCGCAGGAGATGACTGACGCCGCACGTCGTGCCGGAGTGAAAACCATGGTGGCGTTTAACAATATCAAAACTCCCGCCGCGCTGCTGGCGAAGCAAATCATTGAACGCGGTGATATCGGTACGCCAATACGTTTTCGTGGCACCTTCGATCAGGGCTTCTACAATGATCCGACCCTGCCATGGTCATGGCGCTGTTCGAAAACCCTCGGCGGCAGCGGTTCACTTGGCGATCTCGGCGCGCATACGTTGTCAGTCGCACAGTTTTTGCTGGGGGGGATCCGTGAGGTCGCCGCCAGCGCCCAGACCTATTTGCGTCAGCGCCCGCTGCCGCAGGTGGATGCCGGTTACGCCAGCCGTATCGATGCGAATGCGGAGATGCGCGCGGTGGAAAATGACGACCAGGTGCAGTGTCTGGTTAACTTCGACAGCGGTGCTGCGGGGGTGATTGAAGCTTCGCGTATCGCCGCCGGGCGTATCTTTGGCGTTTTCTGGGAAGTTTCCGGTACGGAAGGCACCCTGTATATGAACGGTGAGCGTTTTAACGAGTTGCAGGTGTATCGCTTCAACGACGATAAACACGACCGTGGTTTTAAAACGCTCTACGCCGGTAGCCAGATTCCGGCCTACTCCGGCTTCTTCGGCTTCGATTTTGGCGGCGGCGGGTTGGGCTATTTTGATGTCAAAGTGATTGAAGTTCATGACCTGGTACAGGGCATTTGCAGCGACCACGATTGCTACCCAAACTTCGCTTTTGGCCTGCAAAATCAGCTGATTCTCACCGCCATTGAACAATCAATGGTATCACACAGCTGGACCCGGGTTGCCAGCGGCGACTCATTTTTATCCTGACGACAGGAGAGACTATGTTTCCTTCCTCATTACCGGTACCACGGCGCCCGGTGGCCGGCAGCATTCCGCTATTACGCTGGGGTATTATTGGTCCCGGCTGGATTGCCGCGCATTTTGCCAACGCGCTGCGTGAGCATACTTCGCAGCAACTGCTGGCGGTTGCCGCGCGCAGCCAGCAGAAAGCCGACGCTTTTGCCGCCAGGTGGGGGGCTTCCCATGCGTTTAGCAGTGTCGACGAGATGCTGGCGCTGGCCGATCTTGATGCGGTATATATTGCCACGCCGCATAACCACCACTATCCGGACGGCCTGAAAGCGCTGAGCGCCGGTAAACATACGCTGATTGAAAAACCGCTGGCGCTGAATGCGCGTGAAGGCGCCGGGCTGCAGGCGCGCGCCCGACAGCAGGGCGTATTGTGTATGGAAGCCATGTGGTGCGATTTTACGCCGAAATATGATGTGCTGGGCCAGTTGCTGGCAGATGGCGCGCTGGGTGATTTACACACCCTGATTGCCGATCACGGCGAGTTTTTTACCGCCGATCACCGTATTTTTAATGCGGATCTGGCGGGGGGGCCGATGCTCGATCTCGGCAGCTATCTGATCGGACTAAGTATGAAAATTGGCGGTGCCGCAAAGACCATTATCGCCAGCGGTCAGCCTGCCCCCGCTGGGGTTAACGGGCAGGCTTCGATGTTGCTGACCCATGATAACGGTATGCACTCGCTGTTAAACACCACCTTGTTCAGCAATACGCCGGGTACGGCGGTGATCGCCGGGCGCGACGCCACTCTGCTGCTGGATGGACAATTTTACGCCCCTGGCGCCTTTACGTTGACCGCAAGTCAGGGGGGTAAGACGTTGCGCTGGGAAGAACCGACAAATCGTTATGCGCAACTGAGCCACGAAGCTGAGCATTTCGCCTGGTGCGTTGGGCAGGGCATAACCGATTCGCCGATCCGTTCGCTGGATACATCGTTACAGACCCTGGCCGTGATGGATGAAGCCCGTCGTCAGATGGGGATTGTGTTTAACGAAGAGCGGTGATTGTGGTTTTTTTTTGATCAACCACCTCTGGCGGGGTGGTTTTTTTATGACATTACAGCAGGACCGCTTCCACCTGATAAAAACGCCGCTCTGCCAGTGACAGTACGGCGGCTTCGGCAATCGCCTGTGCCTGCAGGCCATCGATTAATCCCGGCAGCCCCGACACTGGCTCGCCGTTGAGCTGGCGTACAAAGGCATCCAGATGCTGATAGTAAGTCTGTTTCACCCGATTAAACCAGTCCGGCCACAGTCCCGGACGCGTCACACTGGATCCCTGCCACAGGCTGGCCCCCGGCGGGCACTGGCTGGCGGACTCCGCCATACCGCCCGCGCCCACCACGCTGATGCGCTCGTCGTAACCGTAACCGGTACGCCGGGTATTATCCAGCTGCGCCAGCGCACCGCTGTTCATCTGCATAATCAGTACCGACGTATCAACATCGCCAAATGTGGCGATTTCCGGCAGTGCCAGCGCAGCGCCCAGCGCGCCAATGGTGTTGACTTCATCTTCCGTCAGCCAGCGCAGCAGATCGAAAAAGTGAATCGCCTGGTCGCGCATCTGTCCGCCGGAGGATTGCAGATAGCTGACGGGGGGCATTGCCGAAGAGCGGCACACCATCTGAATCAGTTCCGCGCGGCCAATGGCGCCCTGTTGCAGATGCTGCTTCAGTTGCTGATGGCTGGCGTCAAAACGCCGGTTAAAGCCAACGGTAACCGGCAGATTAAACCGCAGCACTTTTTCCACCACCCGTTTCGCCCGCTCAAGCGACAGGTCGATGGGTTTCTCGCAATAGATCGCTTTCCCGGCCCGTGCGGCGGCCTCCAGCAGTTCTGCATGGGTCGGCGTGGCGCTGGCGATCAATACTGCATCAATGGCATCGCTGTTAAGCGCCTGCGCGACCGTTGCCACCTGCGCGCCAAAGCGGTCGGCGACGGCTTGCGCGCGCGCAGTATCAGGATCGGCGACCAGGGCCAGCTCGACCAGAGGGTGTGCGGCGAGGTTTTGTGCATGAACCTGACCAATAAAACCGCTGCCCAGCAGGGCAAATCGTTGCTTCGTTGCCATTTTTTGACTCCGGAAAGGGAAGAAGGTATGCGCTATCGATTAGCGTGGATTGCCAAAATACCTTTAGCGCATACACTTGATGAACGTGGTTTTTGATGGAATTCCCTCAACGGAGTGCAGAATGAAAAAAGTCACCCTGGAAGCGCTGGCAAAAATCGCCGGGGTGGGGGCGGCAACTGTCGATCGGGTGCTGAATGAGCGGGGCGGCGTATCACCGCAAACCAGTCGTAAAGTACTTGAGGCGGCGCGCCAGGCGGGGCTGAACCGTATTCTGCCGGAGGAGCATCGCCATCCCTGGCAGCTGGAAGTGATCCTGAGCGGTAACGACTCGTTTTTCTTTAAGCAACTGGCAGGGGATTTTAGCGAGGTGGCGGATGGACTCGGCTACCGGCGTCTCAGATTGCACCGTACCTTTATTCCTGAGTCCCGCCCCGACAAGCTGGCCGCGCATATTGCCGCCTGTAGCGCCACGCGCGACGGGTTGATTGTCTTTGCCCACGAGTATGCCGCCATCTATGAGGCGCTGGCGCTGTGTAAACAGCGTGGCGTACCGGTGATCACGATTGTCAGCGATCTGCCCGGCGCCGAGCGGCTGTGCCATGTTGGTATTAATCAACTGCAGGCCGGGCGCACCGCCGGGCTGCTGATGGGCAGAATGCTGCATTCCCCCGGCGAGGTAGTAATGATTAGCGGCCGCTTTGATTACACTGCGCACCGCTTACGCATTCAGGGATTTCGCGAGGTGCTGCAGCAGGATTTCCCGCATGTTCGTCTGCGCGAAGTGCTGGCCGGACAGGAACGACGGGAGACCATCAGTAAACTACTGGAACAGCAACTCGCTCAGGCGGGTAAGGTCAGTGGCATCTATAATACCGGACTGGGTAACCGGGAAATCAGTGAGGCGCTGGCGCGCCACCGTATTCTGGATGAGTGCGTGTTTATTACCCATGAACTCTACACTTCTACGCGTGAACTCCTGGCGAAAAAAGCGCTTTCTCTGACCATCGACCAGAATACCCGCCAGCATGCCCAGCTGGCTACCGATCTGATGCTGAAGCATCTCGACAGCGCTGCCGAGCCGGAGATCTACGCTGACGGTAAAGTCGAGTTTATGCTCTTTACCCATGAAAATTATCGTTAACGCAGGCGGTACTGACCCGGTATCGCCGGGTAGCGGGCCGTTACTGAAAACGGGTGGCCTTATCGCGTGCCAGTCGCTCAAGGGCAAAAATCGCTTGCTGTAGCTCGCGCTCCTGCACCGCCGTGAGGGCGACAAAACGAAAGCTCAGACGCGGGGTGATCACCGTTTCATTCTTACTGCTGATACTGGTGCGCTGGCTGATATTCAGCAACTGGGCATCTACTTCAAAACGGCCATATTTTCCCAGTTCCACCCGCAGGTTGTGCAGAATATCGCCGGTGTGAAGATCTTCAGGCAGTACATCATCCACCAGCACACCGATACCCCCGAGAGAGACATCCTGCAGGCGAAAACGCGCCTTGCCGCCGTCGGGCCAGCGTGTTTCACAGAAGAATACCGGCTCCAGCGGCGCGTTGACGCGAAAAAACTCGCGGCGCTGCAGCATCCACAGTAATTCTGGCAACGGTGCGGCAAAAGCCGGTAAGCCCTCATACTCGGTTGCCGTCAGCACCGGCAGGGAGAATTCCACTTTGGCGCCATGGGTTTCAGCCGAAATATGCAGATCTTCCGATTGCAACATCAGTTGATTGTCATAGTGATTGCTGCCGTAATCGACCACTATTTGTTCCTGATCGACAAACAGCAAGCGACTAATAAACTGTCCGCGTGCACTGGCAATGCGAACCGGCGTTTGCTGCTTCTCAAGGTCACGCAGTACGCCAAGTACCGCCAGGGTGCCTCGTTTAAGATATTGCTCTTTATCTTCCAGTTTCACATCCTGCTCCGATACGGTTGCTCAATCACAGGTAATTGCGCTTATGGGAGGAATATCGGCGTTAAGTCAACATACTTTAGTGTGGCTGAAGTGAGGGGGTGGGTTTTTTTATTCAAACTTTAGATTCAAATCACAGTGTTAGAAATCTCGCCTATACTTATTGGCGAAAATGGCCACGGGATATCCGCAAGCCGGTATGAAGGAGAGAGTAATGTTTTCAAAGCGTGAAGCCCGTAACAACCTTGAGCAGGTGCAGGAACGCTCCCGCGAGCTGGGCAGTGAACTCTGTGATGAACTGAAAAGTGTCGCCGGCGAGTCCTGTGATTATCTGAAAAAAAATCCATGGGCTGGCGTTGGCATCGGTGCGGCGTTGGGCCTGGTAGTTGGTGTATTAATCAGTAAAAAATAAGGAGCAGGAAATGGGAATTCTTTCATGGATCATTTTTGGTCTGATCGCCGGTATTATTGCGAAATGGATTATGCCAGGTAGAGACGGCGGCGGTTTGATTATTACGGTGGTACTGGGTGTGGTCGGCGCGGTGGTCGGCGGCTGGATCAGTACCTTCTTCGGTTTTGGCCGGGTTGACGGCTTTAATTTCGGCAGCTTCGTGGTGGCGGTGATTGGCGCCATTGTGGTGCTGTGGATCTACCGTAAAGTAAAAAGCTAACTGTCAGCGAGATAAAAAGGGGAGACGCAATGTCTCCCTTTTGTCTGGCAGATTAATACTCAGAAATCATAACCGACGGTGGCCACAATAGTACGCTCCGCACCCTTATAGCAGTAACCGGTGCCATAACAGGCCGCGACATATTCGCGATCGGTCAGGTTATTCGCATTTACCTGCAGCCAGGCGCCTTTCAGCTGGTTATCCCACGCCCCGAGATCGGCGCGTACCGCAGCATCAAACAGTGTAACCGAAGGCAACCGGGTCGTATTTTCATTATCCGCCCACTGCCTGCCAAGGTAACGCACGCCAGTACCGACACTAATCCCGCTATCAAACTGATAATGCGCCCAGGCGGAAACCATCTGATTGGGGGTCAGGTATGGCGTATGGCCATTATTACCATCAACCGAATCTTTAAAGCGCACATGGTTCAGCGTATAACCGGCAACGGTGCTCAGGCGTGGGGTAATCTGGTTGCGCGCTTCCAGCTCAATGCCCTGCGAATGGACTTTGCCTGAGGGCACATAAATCGCCTGCACCACGTCGCGATTGGCAACGTCTTTTTGCGTCAGATCATAAGCGGCGAAGGTGTACAGATCCGCGCTACCCACTGGCTGATATTTCACCCCCGCTTCATACTGCCGGGCGGTGGTCGGTTTCAGCAGGTTGCCGTCCGGCCCTTCCAGCGAGGTCGGCGTGATCGCCTGACTGTAGCTGAAGTAAGGGGAAATACCGTTATCAAACGCATAGAGTAACGATGCGCGACCACTGACATGGTCGTCAGAGCGACGGCGTGAGGTCTG
Organism: Pantoea sp. B65; assembly: GCF_047308185.1. Lineage (NCBI taxonomy): Bacteria > Pseudomonadati > Pseudomonadota > Gammaproteobacteria > Enterobacterales > Erwiniaceae > Pantoea > Pantoea sp. B65. Next base: position 364,887 of record NZ_JAHXPU010000036.1, on the reverse strand, counting down.
ATCGGTATCATTTACCTGCTTTGAAACAATACGGTCATAGCGGCCTGATAAATCAACATGCCACTTATCCAGCTTCATCTCATCCTGCAGGTACAGGCCGGTCTGGTAATAGCGGCGGGTGACATCATCGTCGTTGTAGAAATTCAGTGCGGTGCCGCCGGAAACGCCGGTAAAGGGATTCAGATTGCTGGCGGTTGCCTGACCATCCCACATATCATTTTTATACTGATGATACTCGGCGCCGAGCACCACTTTATGTTCCAGATTAGCGGTAGCGAAATCGGCTTCCAGCTGGTTATCAATCGCCATCGCATTCAGGCTGGAACGGTTACCGGAATAGTAACGGGCCATCTCATCACTGGTCGCGCTGAGCCAGCCGCCCTGATAGACCTGATCCAGCTTTATATTGGAATGGGTATAGCTGGCGTTGGAGCGGAAGGCCCAGGTCTCGTTAAAACGATGGGCAAACTCATAGCTATAAATCTGCTCAGTACGTTTGTACTGGTCGAGAGAACTCTCACCTTCATAGAAGCTGCGGCTGAGGGTCTTGCCATTGTGCGGATAGGTGGTGCCATCCAGTGGCACGGAACCGTGATAGCCGCCGGAAGGATCTTTCTGCAGATAAGCCTTCAGTAATAATGATGTGTCTTCGCTGGGTTGCCATAACAGCGCGGGTGAAATGGCATAGCGCTCTTCGCGGGTATGATCGTACTGGGTATCACTGCTGCGGGTCATACCGGTAATACGAAATGCCCACTGGTCGTTAAGCGCATTGGTGTAGTCAAAGGCGCCGCCTTTGGTGTTCTGCGTGCCGGCGGACAGACGAAAATGCCCCGCTTCTGTGAACTGCGGACGCTTCGAGGTCATATTGACCAGCCCCCCCGGTACGGTTTGACCATACAGAGCCGAAGAGGGGCCTTTAATAATATCGATGCGTTCGAGGAACCACGGATCCACCTGCAGGACGTTGTGGCTGCCGCCATCACTCATCACCCGGAGCCCGTCAAAAAAGGTGTTATCGGTATCGCCACCGTGGAAACCGCGCAGGGAGACAGTATCAAAGCGGGACGCTGCCCCGGCGAAGTTGGTGAAGACTCCCGGGGTATAGTTCAGCGCCTGATTAAGATTGGTCGCGCCCTGATCTTCAATCTGCTGTCGTGTCACGACGGAGACTGACTGAGCGGTGGTGATCAGCGGCCGATCGGTTTTCGTCGCCCCTTTACTGGTCGTGGCAGTATAGCCAGAGGTAGGAGAATCAGCCGTTTCTGCGGGTTGAGCATTGACGATCATCGTCTCTTGTGCAAAAGAGACGCCTGGAACGCAGAGGGCAAATGAACATAGCAGAGCAGAACGCTTCAAAGTAAAAGACATTCTCATTATTTCCGATCCTTTATTTCATTGTTATAAAGCCACAATGTCGCAGGTGAATCGTGGCAGAGAGCAGATAACTGGTGAGATAAAACACACTGTAATAATTCTAATGATAATTATTATCTTTCTCGTTTACGCTTTCAAGCATTGATTTTATTAATGAATTAACCCAATAAAAGCGTGGAATTAGCATTTCGGCGTGAAAAAAGCGTCAGGAGTGTGTCAAAAGGTCACGCTGATGCGGCACCAGCAAGGATCAGGAGAGATAAAGGGAGGCGATGAGGTGCTATATCAAAATAATTTATCTATCGGCAAGCTGGTTGATGCCATGGGAGCCATTGAGCATGGCTCCCGGGATCACTTTAGCGCTTAGGGGTGGGTTGTCGTGATATCCCCCACGTTATTACAGGTGATATTTTTCGGGCAATACATATCCATCAGTTTCAGCGTTACGCCGTTAGTCCAGCCAAAACCGTCCTGCAACGGGTATTCGCCGCCGCCGCCGCCGCCAAGACCTTTACCTTCAACCACATATTTCTCTACCAGTTTATGCTGCCGGTCATAGGTGCTCTGTACATTATTCAGGAAACGCATGCCGATATCTTTCGCCAGCGTCTGTTTATCGTAGTGATTCAGGCCTTCCACCGCCACCCACTGTAGCGGGGCCCAGCCATTGGGCGCATCCCACTGCTGGCCATTATTTACATTAGTAGTCGCCAGTCCGCCCTCTTTCACCAGTTGTTTCTCCACGGCAGCGGCCGTGCGACTGGCCTTATCATCGGTCGCGGCCTGCAAAAAGAGCGGGAACAGCGTTGCCGCAGTGAGCTGTTTACGTACGCTATTTTTCTTCCAGTCATAGTCGGCGTACCAGCCATCCTGTTCATCCCACAGATAGCGGTTAATCGCCTGTTGGCGTTTTTTCGCCAGATCGCTAAAGCGCTGGCTGGCATCCTCCTGCTTCGCCACTTTGCTGGCATGGGCGAGGGTATTTTCCAGATGAAACAGCAGTGCGTTGAGGTCAACCGGCACAATCTGCGTGGTATGAATGGTTGACAGATCATCAGGTTTATCAAACCAGCGTGAGCTGAAATCCCAGCCTGAGGCCGCACCTGAGCGCAGATCGCGGTACAGTTCGGCTTTATTGCGTTCCGGCGCTTTGTTGGCGGTGGCAATATCATCCATATAAGATTCGCTGCGCGGCACATCGCGTGCATCCCAGTAGCGATTAAGCAGGGTGCCATCGTTGAGTTTTACCACGCGCATCCTGGCTTCACCGGCTTTCAGCGTATCCGCTTCCGCCATCCAGTAGCTGTACTCTTTCTGCAACTGCGGCAGATATTTGCTGTAGACCTGTTCGCCGCCATGTTTTGCCAGTAACTCGACCATCAGGCTGAAAAATGGCGGCTGCGAGCGGCTGAGGTAGTAGCTGCGGTTGCCGTTGGGGATATGGCCATATTTGTCCAGTTCATAAGCGAAGTTATCCACCATATCCTGCACGCGATCCCAGTGGCCGCTTTCGGCCAGTCCGAGCATCGTGAAGTAGCTATCCCAGTAGTAGACTTCGCGGAAACGGCCGCCGGGCACCACATACGGTTTTGGCAATGGCAGCAGAGAGTCATACTGACTGGCTTTATCCGTGGTACGCGTCAGTACTGGCCACAACCCGTTAATATGTTCACGTAAACTTTGTCCGGCCGGCGGAATATACTTTTCACCTTCGGCGGGCAGAATAAAGTTAGCGCTGACAAAATGGCGCAGGTCGAAATTACGCTGGCTCTTTTGCATCTGCCAGTCAGCGAGGATCGAGGAGGGATTATATTTCGGGACCGCATCAGCAAAAGTTTTTTGATCGGGAAAGAATTTGGCCGATTGCACGGCATGATACAGTGGCCCCAGTCGCACATCGGGAGGCTGCGGCACATTGCTTAACATGCGCTGAGTCTCTTCCGCATGGGCAGGCAGAGTCACACCAAACAGCGCGCCACTTAATATCAGTGGCACGATTAATGCCTCTTTCCATTGCTGGCTATCAGCTCGTTTCATCATCGGCAGTTCTCCTTGTCCAGACCAGACATGGTCTGTAAGTAATTGACCATTCGAAAAACTTTAGACGAGATTTAGCCGACTGGCTGTAAACAGGGTTTAAATTGTGAGGCAGCTAATGAATTTAGCCATCAGAACAGTAAAGCCCAGGGCCAGGGTGACTGGCCCTGATTATCGCTCTAGCCCGCCAGTAAAGCGCGTTTAAACGACAGCACATGCTCACGACTTGCCGCCTCTGCGGCCTGGCGATCCTGGCGCGCCAGCGCAGCAATAATCGCCTCATGCTCGGCAATCACTTCCTGCATATGGCTTTCTCGCGACAGGGTGGTGGCCCAAAAGCGCTGTGCCTGAGCATGAATCACGCTAAGAATATCAATCAGCCGACTGTTGCCGGCAATGCTGGCCAGTAAATGATGAAACTGACGATCCAGCTGCATCATATTGATACGATCGCGCTGTTCACTGGCGGCGGCAATCTGCTGATTGAGCGTACGCAGTGCCACAATGTCACTTTCGGTAACGCGCTGGCAGGCGAGGGAGATACACAACGATTCATTTGCCAGGCGTACTTCAATCAGTTCCAGCGCATCATCAATCGACAATGGCGCGACCATCACTCCTTTACGCGGGATCACCTGTAACAGCCCTTCACCGGCTAAACGATGAATCGCCTGGTTGATCGGCGTACGGCCCATCTCCAGATCGTCCATTACCTGCGCGGTATTCAGATAATCACCGGGTTTGTAGCTGAGGGTGATTAACGCCTGCTTAAAACGCAAATAAGCCAGTTCATTCAACGATAATGCGCGCGGATGACCCGTGGTTTTTTCATCCGTTTCTCTGGCGTCGTGGCTCACTTTTCTCTCCGGCGATTTGAACTGATCCACATTCTACACAAAAAGCTGGCACGAAAATCGCTTATTTAGAGTTAGTGTGAAATTTCACAGTAATTTCAAATAAGGATTTAAAGTGATGAAACTGAGCTTTAGCTTACCCTGTGCGACGGCGGATATTATCAATATCGACGTAAATCAACTGGTTATTGCCGGGTGGGCCGGCAGGGATTATCAGGCGGTACTGCACCACATCAGTGAGCTTGAGGCGATTGGCGTGCCCCGTCCTGGTGCGGTTCCGCTCTTTTATCGGGTGGCGGCCAACCAGCTGACGCAAAGTGAAAACATCGAAGTGGTGGGCAGCCAGACCTCTGGCGAAGTCGAGCCATTTATCTTTACCGCTGAAGGTGAGCTTTATGTGTCGCTGGCTTCAGATCATACCGATCGCCAGCTGGAAACCTACAGCGTAGCCCTGTCAAAGCAGGTATGCGTCAAACCGGTGGCGCGCCAGGCATGGGCAATGAAACAGGTACTCGGGCACTGGGATAGCCTGATTTTACGTTCATGGATCCGCGAGCAGGGGGAATGGACGCTTTATCAGCAGGGGACGCTGGCCAGTCTGCGTACGCCGCTGGATCTGCTGGACCGCTATATTAGCGGCGAGGCGTCAGGGGCGATGCCTGATAATGGTCTGGCAATGAGTTGCGGCACCATGGCGGCGATTGGCGGGATCCGCCCGGCCAGCGAGTTCCGTATGGAGCTGGTGGATGAAACCCTCGGCCGCAGTATTACTCATCAATACCGCAGCATTGAGCTGCCGGTTGTCGCCTGAGGAGTCGCCAATGAAAACCGTCACTCTTCAGCAAGCCAGTGAACAACTGGCCGCAGGTATCTGTCAGCCGGGTGAATTACTGGAACCGGCATTAAGTGCGATCGACGCCGCCGACGGCGAAGGTGCCCGCACTTTTACCCGAGTGTATCACGCCAGCGCCCGTCAGCAGGCGCTGGCTGCCGCCAGCCGTCGTGCACGGCAGCAGGCGCTCGGCCCGCTCGATGGCATCCCGGTAGCGATTAAAGATCTGTTTGACGTTGCTGGCGAGGCGACGACCGGCGGTTCAACCGTACTGGCGACGGCAGACGCCGCCACGGCGAATGCGGCGGTGGTGGATCGTCTGCTGCAGGCGGGCGCGGTGATAGTTGGCAAAACCAATATGACCGAGTTTGCCTACTCGGGTCTTGGTATCAATCCGCATTACGGCACCCCAGCCAATGCCTTCGATCGCCCCAGCCGCCGTATTCCCGGCGGCTCCTCTTCCGGCGCCGCGGTGGCCTTGACGGATGGTATGTGTCTGGGATCGATTGGCAGCGATACCGGCGGCTCGGTACGTATCCCGGCGGCGCTGTGCGGTTTGACCGGTTTTAAACCGACGGCGCGGCGCATTAATGCCGCCGGTATGCAGCCATTATCTCCGTCGCTGGACTCGATTGGCGTACTGGCGCATGACGTCAGCAGTTGCCTGCTGCTGGACGCGGTGATCGCCGACCAGCCGTTGCAGCCAGTGGCGCAGGATTTAGCCGCTGCGCGTTTCGCCGTGCCGCAAACCCTGGTGCTGGATGGCCTCGATCAGGCGGTAGCCAGCGCATTTTATCAGGCGATTGAGCGGCTGCAATCGCAGGGCGCCCGCGTTGATAGCCTGCCGCTTACCGAATTTGCCGGGCTGGCAGCGATCAATGCGCGCGGCGGGTTTACCGCGCTGGAGTCGTGGCAGTGGCATCAGTCGTTGATTGCCAGCCAGGCGGAAAACTATGACCCGCGGGTACTGTCCCGTATCCGCCGCGGCGCCGAACTCACCGCCTCCGACCGTATCGCCCTTGAACAGCAGCGTGCCGACTGGCAGCAGCGCGTCAGCGCCCGGCTGACTGGCTATCACGCGTTATTAATGCCGACGGTGCCCACCATTGCGCCGACTATCGCTGAACTTGAAGCGGACGAAGAACACTATTTCCGCGTGAACGGCGCCATGCTGCGTAACCCGGCGATCATCAATTTCCTTGATGGTTGCGCCATTTCCCTACCTTGTCAGCTGGCGGGCAGCGCGCCCGTTGGGCTGATGATTTCCGCCTTAGCGATGCAGGACAATCAACTGATTGGCTGGGCGCTAAGTATCGAGCAGGCCCTGAAGCGGGCATAACGTGTTATTTACCGGACACCTTGCAGGAGAAAATCGATGAATAGTTCCACCCAGGGAATGCTGTTGGTTGCGACCGACGTTAACCCGGCTGATGAAGCCGATTTTAACCAATGGTACGACCGTGAGCATGTGGCAGAGCGCGTGGCGATCGACGGTTTCTTAAGCGGTACGCGCTATCAGGCACTTGACGACAGTCGTAAATATCTCGGCTTGTATAAAACCACTGCGCTGGCCGATTTTACCCGCCCGGCTTACCATGCCGCCTTTACCCGTCAGACGGCGTGGTCGGTGAGTAATCTGCATAAAATGGTCGACCCGATGCGTCGGGTATGCGCTATCGAGGCGCAAGTGGGATTGGGCAGCGGCAGCCATCTGGCCATTCTGACGCTGACGGCGCATCACTCTGCCGCCACGGTGCGCCATCTGGGAGAACGCCTGTTTGCCGAAGCGGGGTTTATCTGCTCCAGCATGCTGGTTCCCGACACGGAGCTCAGTACGCCGCTACCGAAAGAGGCGCGTGAAAATCGCCAGTTGTTACCGATGATGCTGATTGAGAGCAGCAGTCTGGACGCCAGTCAGCGTCTGGCCGCATTCGCCAGTCAGTCACTTGATGCCCGCGCCAGTTTTTATGCCCTGAGCTGGCAGTTAACCCGCCAGGAGATGCCATCATGACGCTGTTAAATACTGATAATCCGCGGCAGCAAGCGCAAAATACGCAGCATAATCCACCGAAAACCGGTCGTCTGGCGGCAGCCAGCTCTATCGGTACCGCGCTCGAATGGTATGATTTTACCGTTTATAACATTATGGCGGCGCTGATTTTTAACCACGTTTTTTTCCCGTCGTTTGATCCGCTGGTGGGGACCATCCTGGCATTTTCGACCTACGCGGTTGGCTATGTGTCGCGCCCGATTGGCGGCATGTTGTTTGGACATTTGGGCGATGTGCTTGGTCGTCGTTTTGTGCTTGTCACCACGCTGGTGATTATGGGGGTCACCACCGCTCTGATGGGGCTGCTGCCAGGTTACGCCAGTTGGGGCATCTGGAGCCCGGTGTTGCTGGTGACGTTGCGCTTTATGCAGGGGATCGCCCTTGGCGGTGAGTGGGCGGGCGCCGTGCTACTGTCCATGGAGCACGGTAAACCGAATCAGCGCGGGCGTAACGCTTCGTTTGCTCAGGTCGGGCCTTCCTGTGGCACTTTGCTGGGAACCGGTCTGATCACCCTGATTACGCTGCTGATGACGGCCGAACAATTTCAGCTGTGGGGCTGGCGTATTCCTTTTCTGCTCAGTCTGCTGCTGGTGGTCTTTGGGCTCTGGCTACGCAGCGGCGTGGGGGAAACGCCGGCGTTCCTTAAACTGGAGAAAAGTAAAAAAACCACCCATACGCCGCTGAAGGAAGTATTCACGCAACATCCGCGCGCACTGCTGATTGCCGGTGGTTCGCGCATCGGTTCCGATGTGTTGTATGCGCTGGTGGTGGTATTTACCCTGACCTATGTCACTACGGTGCTGAATCTGCCGCGTCCGCTGGCGCTGCTGGCCACTATGTTGGGCGCCGTGGGGAATGCGCTTACCGTACCCATGTTTGGCGCGCTGTCGGACCGCATTGGCCGGCGTCCGGTGTATATGACCGGCGCACTGCTGGCGATGATCTGGGCGTTTGCCTTCTTTGCCCTGCTCGATAGCGCTCAGCCGTGGTTAATCTGCCTTGGGGTGATCGGGGGATTACTGATCCACGCCATGATGTACGGGCCGCAGGCGGCGTTTGTTACGGAACAGTTCCCGACCCATGTCCGCTACGCCGGTTCATCACTGGCCTATACCCTGGCGGGAATTATTGGCGGTGGTTTCGCGCCGCTGATTATTACCAGCCTGTATAAAGAGCTGGGGAGTACGCTGTGGGTTTCGCTGTATGTGGTACTGGCGCTGCTGATTACCTTTTTCGCCCTGTGGAAAGCCAAAGAGACCGCACATAAACCTCTGTAACTCAGCGGTCAGTGATGACACTGCCATCTGAATGACACAGCCATGACACAAAAATGTCATGGTTGTGTCGCAGACTGACTCCCTGAAATATTTGGCAAAGTTTTTTCACGGAGATACGACTTAATGCAAAAGACCACCCTGTTCACCCTGTCACTGATCGCCACGCTGTTTTCCGCCCACGGTTATGCTGATATCGCCGCTTACAGCCGTGCTGCGCAGGGCGACCTCACTCAGCCCGGCGGCGCGCGTCGTCTGACAGAAGATCAAACCGCAGCATTAAAAGCGTCGCTAACCAACACTACCGCGAAAAACGTCATTCTGCTGATTGGCGATGGCATGGGTGACTCCGAAATTACTGCCGCGCGTAATTATGCTGAAGGCGCGGGCGGCTTCTTTAAGGGGATTGATGCGCTGCCGCTCACCGGTCAGTACACCCATTACGCCCTGGATAAAAAAACCCACAAACCTGATTACGTAACCGATTCCGCTGCTTCGGCAACCGCCTGGAGCACCGGGGTGAAATCTTATAACGGCGCCATTGGGGTTGATGTTAACGGCAAAGATCACCCGACGATTCTGGAAATAGCCAAAGCGGCAGGAAAGGGGACCGGCAACGTCTCCACCGCCGAGCTGGAAGATGCGACCCCGGCGGCGCAGATTGCGCATGTCACTTCCCGTAAATGCTACGGCCCGGAAAAAACCAGTGAACTCTGCGCGACCAATGCGCTGGAGAAAGGCGGCAAAGGCTCGATCGCTGAACAGCTGCTGAATGCCCGTGCCGACGTTACGCTCGGCGGTGGCGGTAAAACCTTCAGCGAAACGGCGAAAGCCGGAGAATGGCAGGGGAAGACCTTGCAAGAACAGGCTAAGCTGCGTGGCTGGCAACTGGTGAGCGATCTTGACGCGCTGAATGGCATCACTGAAGTCAGTCAGGATAAGCCGCTGCTGGGGCTGTTTGCTGACGGCAATATGCCGGTGCGCTGGAAGGGGCCGAAAGCCAGCTATCACGGCAATCTGGATGGCAAGCCGATCAGTTGCGAAGTCAATGCTGAGCGTCCGGCTGGCACGCCAACGCTGGCCCAGATGACGGATAAAGCTATCGCGTTATTAAGTAAAAATCAGAACGGTTTCTTCCTGCAGGTGGAAGGCGCCTCAATTGATAAACAGGATCATGCCGCTAACCCGTGCGGGCAGATTGGCGAGACTGTCGATCTGGATGAAGCAGTACAGAAGGCACTGGAGTTTGCGCGTAAAGATGGCAACACTCTGGTGATTGTCACTGCTGACCATGCGCATTCCAGCCAGATTATCGCCAATGACAGCAAGGCGCCGGGGCTGACGCAGACGCTGAACACCAAAGAGGGTGGCCTGATGACCATCAGCTACGGTAACTCAGAAGAGGAGTCGCAGGGGCATACGGGTACGCAGTTGCGTATCGCTGCTTATGGTCCGCATGCGGCTAATGTGGTTGGCCTGACCGACCAGACCGATCTGTTCTATACCATGCGCGCGGCGATGGGGATTAAGTAATCCGTAGGTTGCCTGATGCCAGCAGCAGCGATATCGCTCTGGGTGAGATTCATATGTTCGCGCAGTTCTGCCAGATGGATATTTAGCAGAATCTCAGCGCTGGCTTTGCGCGCTGGCGACCACTTCCGACTGTTTAATAAAAAAGCCCGAACCTGAGTTCGGGCTCTGATGCAGAAAATGGCGGTGAGGGAGGGGTTCGAACCCTCGATACGTTGCCGTATACACACTTTCCAGGCGTGCTCCTTCAGCCACTCGGACACCTCACCATATTATTGCCGGCAACTCGCTTGTCGACGGGCGCTAATGTAGGGATTTCCACGTATCGCGTCAATATTCTTTCATCATCTTCTCATGCGAACAGACAGTTTTGCAGCATTTTGCTGCGAAACCCAGCGAATGGCGCAAAAAATGAATTGATCGCATTGGCCATCCGCATTTTCGACCGCAGAAAATCGCTCCCTGATAAATTTTCACTTGCCAGCACGCCGGTTTTCCCCGAGCCTTGAGAAAAAAACAGGAGCCAAAATGGACATTATTTTTTATCACCCAACGTTTGACGCTACCACCTGGATCAACGGGTTACAGCAGCGTCTGCCGCAGGCAACCGTGCGTAAATGGTTGCCCGGCGATAATTCCCCTGCTGACTACGCATTAGTCCGTACTCCGCCGCTGGCGATGTTGCAGGGGCGCAGCGCGCTGAAAGGGGTATTTGCCCTTGGCGCCGGAGTTGATGACATTCTTTCGCAACTTAAACAGCATCCTGAAATGCTGCCGCCCGGCGTGCCGCTGTTCCGCCTCGAAGATACGGGGATGGGCCGGCAGATGCAGGAGTATGCGGTCTATACCGTGCTCGGCTGGTTCCGGCGCTTTGATGACTATAATCTGCAAAAGCAGCAGGCACTGTGGCAGTGGCTGGAAAATTATCATCGTGACCACTTTACTGTCGGCATTCTCGGCGCAGGAGTGCTGGGTAGCAGCGTCGCGCAAAGTCTGAAGGTCTGGGGCTTCCCGATTCGCTGCTGGAGCCGCTCTGCCAAACAGATCGAGGGGGTTACCAGCTACCACGGAGCCGATCAACTCAGTGATTTCCTCCACGGTACCCAGGTATTAATTAACCTGCTGCCAAATACCCCGCAAACCGTGGGCATTATCAATCGCCAGCTGTTGAGTCAGCTTAACCACGGCGCCTTTGTCCTGAACCTCGCCCGTGGCGCGCATTTGGTGGAGGAGGATCTGCTGGCGGCACTGGATGCCGGGGAGATCAAAGCCGCCGCTCTGGATGTTTTTGCTACCGAGCCGCTGGCGGAGCAGAGCCCCTTCTGGTCACATCCGCGTGTCACAATCACGCCGCACAATGCGGCGGTGACCTTACCGGATGAAGCGATGGACTATATTGCTAAGTCGATTTTACAGCGCGAAGCGGGCGCGATGCCGGAAGGACAGGTCGATATCACGCGCGGTTACTAATCACCGAACGGGCAGGGGATGCTATCCTTGCCTTATTCGGTCAGGAGAAAATTATCATGTACCCGGTTGATCTTCACATGCACACCGTTGCCAGCACCCACGCCTACAGCACCCTGCACGATTACGTGGTGCAAGCTAAAACCAGCAATATCAAACTGTTCGCCATTACTGACCACGGCCCCGATATGGCCGATGCGCCGCATGCCTGGCATTTTATTAATATGCGTATCTGGCCGCGGGTGGTGGATGGCATCGGTATTTTGCGCGGCATTGAAGCCAATATTAAAAATACCCGCGGTGATATCGACTGTACCGGTCCGATGCTGGATGCGGTCGACCTGGTGGTTGCCGGTTTTCATGAACCGGTATTTCCACCGCAGGATAAAGCCACCCATACCGAGGCGATGATTGCCGCGATGGCCAATGGCGATGTGCATATTATCTCGCACCCCGGTAATCCCAAGTTCCCGGTTGATATTCCGGCGATTGCCGCCGCCGCCGCAAAATATGATGTGGCGCTGGAACTGAATAACTCCTCATTTACTACCTCGCGGGCAGGCAGTGAACCTAACTGTCGCGCGATTGCCGCGGCGGTGCGTGATGCCGGTGGCCGTCTTGCGTTGGGGTCTGACTCCCACACCGCGTTCACCCTCGGTAATTTTGAGCACTGCCTGCGCATTATGCAGGAAGTGGATTTTCCGCAAGATCGGGTGTTAAATGTCACGCCGCGCCGTCTGCTGGATTTTCTGGAGATGCGTGGACGCGCGCGAATAGAAGAATTTGCTAACTTGTGACGTTGTCACACTTAACCTCTGAATGGATTGATATTAATGAATGAGTTTTCCATCATCTGCCGTATTCTCGGCTCGCTGTTTAACCGGCAGCCGCAGGATCCGTTGCTGGTGCCGCTATTTACCATGCTACGTGAAGGCAAGCTGCAGCAGCACTGGCCGCTGGAGCAGGATGAGTTATTAACCCGTCTGCAGCAGAACAGCGATCCGCAAGCGCTGGCGGCGGATTACAACGCGCTGTTTGTCGGCAGTGACTGCAAGGTGCCGCCGTATGGCTCGCAGTGGGAAAACGGTCCGCAGGAAGTTGCGGTCCGCGCCTTTTTACAGCAGCGCGGTATGCCGTTAAGTGACGGCCCGGCTGACCATTTCGGGGCTTTGTTGCTGGCGGCGTCCTGGCTGGAAGATCAGTCCGAAGAGGATGAGATTGAGGCGCAAATTGCGTTGTTTGATGACTACCTGATGCCCTGGTGCGGCCAGTTTCTTGGCAAAGTAGAAGCTCATGCCGGCACGGCTTTTTACCGTACGCTGGCGGCCATCAGCCGTGAAGCCGTACAGGCAATGCGTGATGAGTTAGCCGAAGAATAAAATCAGGGCGACATTATGTCGCCCTGAACACCGTTTAATCACCCAGCTTAATCGGTTTCTTAACAAACATACCGTAGCTGATGGCGCCCAGCATCAGCAGCGCCGCCCCCAACAGGAACACGTTGGTAAACTTGCCGGTCATATCAAGAATAATGCCGGTTACAATCGGCGCCATCGCCGCGCCGAGGAAACCACCAAAGTTCTGAATTGCCCCCAGTGACGCCACCTGCTCTTTTGGCGCGATATCCGTTGCCAGCGTCCAGATCGCCCCTTGCGGCATCTGCGAGCAGAAGTAGCCCAGCGACAGCAGCGTAATCGCCAGTGGCGTACTGCTGACAAATGGAATCGGCGCGACAAAGCAGGCTGCCAGCGCCGCACCCATTACGATCGGGATTTTACGTGCGCCAATCGCTTTCATGCCGCGACGGACCAGACGATCGGAGAGCATACCGCCCACCAGCACCCCGAGAATACCCGCGAGGAACGGAATTGAAGCGATCCAGCCGGTCGCTTTCAGGCTGAAGCCGAGTGATTTTTCCAGATAGCTTGGCAGCCAGGTCAGGTAAACCCAGATGGTAAACATAATCGAGAAGTTACCAAGCACCATAAACCAGGTGGTTCTCTGCTTAAACAGGGTGCCCCAGCTGACTTTGCGACGACTGTCCGCGCTGGCGACAGTACGGTGTCCGGCATGGATCAGCGCATCTTCACGCGCGTCAGGATCGCGATAGAACTTCAGCCACGCCACAATCAGCGGAATACCCATCAGGCCGATGGCGATAAACATCCCGCGCCAGCCCAGCGTCAACAGCAGAACGGTGAGGATCGGCGGGGCAATGGCGTTGGCAATTTGCGAACCGGTATTAATAATGGCCGTCGGTAGACCACGCTCTTTCTCGCCAAACCAGCGGTGGGTGATCTTGATACCGGAGGTAAAGAATGGCGATTCGGAGATGCCAAGCATCATTCGCAGGCCGTAAAACATCGAATAGCTGTTAACAAAGCTCGCCAGCACGGTGAAGGTGGACCATAAGCCCAGCGCCCAGGAGAACATACGCCGCGGGCCGAACTTATCCACCAGCCAGCCGGCGGGCAGGTTAGCCAGCGCATACGGCCAGAGAAATGCCGACAGCAGCAGACCCATCTCCGTCTGCGAGAAACCAAACTCGGCAGCGATAGTGGTATTGGCGATACTGAGATTGGCGCGATCAAGGTAATTGACCACCGCCGCCGTCAGCAGAATCAGAATGATGCCCCAGCGCAAGCGCGAGACCAGTGGCGTGCCCGCCACGGCAGCGGAGGCGATATTCTCCGCAGCCAGCGTAGATTGACCGTTTTTCATCATGGGTTCTCGTGGGTGAACAAGCTCAGGTGAATTTTGATTACCGCTTTGCGGATCGCCGATTCGCCGTGGGTTTGACAGCAGGGACGATGAACATCATGCGGAAAGAACACGGCAAACATGCCGGGCTCAAGAGCAATCATCGATTCATTAATGGTGTGCTGATAAAACACAATATCGTGCTGCTCAGCGCGATCTTCCGTTACCCGGTGATCCGGATGAGCACGGGCGACGCCAATGCTCTCCTCACCCTGTAACAGATACTGAATATCCACATAGCGGAAATGCGACTCGGCGCGCATTTCCGCGGCCGGGACGGTGTTCATCTCCTGCAGCAGGCAGAACATTTTATTGTCCGGTAAAATGTCATATTTCCCGGTAGGTAAAGCGCTTAGATCGGTGTCGGCAATCCAGCCAATGGCCTGGCTGATGACCGGGTGAAGGGCGTGTTTTTCCCTCGCCCAATCCTGGCGATCGCAAATAATCATGGTTTTATTCCCGTATCGTTATTGTTAGCGGGTATTCAGGTACAGCGGATGGCGCATCGCTACGCCATCCTTCCACAGGGTTAGCCCGCGATTTTCTTTTGCCACAGCGCCGTGCCCTGATGGATTTGATCCAGCAAGACGCCAAGGCCCCAGAATTTTTCCAGCACGTTATCTTTATTTACCCGGCAGAACTCACTGTTGAACGTGCCGAGACGCTGGTGGTAGATCTTGGCGTTTTTCGGGTAGCCAAGTGTTTCGGTAACCGCGCCAAGTGACAGGAACAGCGAAAGCTCATTGGCCAGTTCAGGCTGTTCTGCGCCATGATGATAGAGCCAGTGATAAAGCTCCGGATGGAAGTTCGTAAACACCCCACTGAAGCCTTTCGAGCCAGCCTGGATTGCCGGCCAGGCAATCGCCGCATTGGCGTTAATAATATTCAGCGGCGTGCCTTCCGCCAGACGGACGCGTTTAACCACCGTAGGCAGGTCGCAGCTGACGTCCTTCAGCACCACAAAGCGGCCGCTATTGGCGCAGAAGCTGAACTCTTCATCACTCAGCAGGCGGCGGTAAGGCGCCGGGCATTCGTACAGGCCGAGCGGCATCGAAGATGGCAGCGCGTTCAGTAGCTGATTAAGCGTGTTAAAGAACACCTCGCTGCCTTCATTTTTCGCATCAAGGTGGTTCGTCACCAGCACCAGCGCATCGATGCCGCTGTTGGCCATCGCCGTCAGCTCCTCAATCTGCAGGTCGATAGCATCACTGATATGACCGGAGGCGATAACCGGTACGCGTCCGGCGACCTTTTTCACCACAAACTGCGCCAGCTCAACGCGTTCCTGCAGACTGAGAAATTGCATCTCGCTTGACTGACAGACTGCGAATAGCGCGTCCACACCCTGGTGTAAATACCAGTCAATCAGGCGCCCCAGTCCGGGATAATCAATCTGGTTATCATCGGTAAAAGGCGTCAACATAACCGGCACAATGCCTTCAATTTGTTTCATTCTTATCTCCTGGCGACAGTGTCACTGTCGCTAATGGTTAAATGGTCGTGGCATTAGCGTTGAGCAAGACGTGCCGCGACCTGCTGATGGTCAGGCATATTGGATGCGCCCTCGCGCTCTACCGCCAGCGAAGCAAAGGCGGAGGCGTAGGTTGCCGCCTGCGCAATACTGTCACCGGAGGCAATCGCCGCCGCGAAGGCGCCGTTAAAGGCATCGCCGGCGCCGGTGGTATCGACGCTCAGAGCCGGGAAGGCGGCAATATGCTGGAACTGTTGGTTGTCACAAATCAGCGCCCCGCGTGAGCCCATGGTGATAATCACCCGGCGCGCGCCTTTACGCACAATCGCCAGCGCCGCTTCTTTGGCACTCTCCAGATCGGTCACTTCAATGCCGGAGAGCAGCGAGGCTTCGGTTTCATTCGGCGTCACCACATCGGCATATTGCAGGCAGGAAATAATATCGCTGGAAAACGGCGCCGGATTCATAATCACCGGCACCCCAAGGGTATTCGCCAGCTTCATCGCATTCAGCGTGGCAGAGAAGTTATTCTCCAGCTGCAACAGCAACACATCGGAGGTCGACAGTTCGTGGGTCAGTTCCGCGACCTCATCGTCGGTAATGGTTTTATTGGCTCCGGAGTAGATGGCAATCATATTTTCGCCATTCTCCTGTGAGACATAAATAATCGCGTTGCCGGTCGGCTCGATATCGGTCTGATAGAGCTTAAACGAATGAATATCGGACGCTGACAAATGGTCGAAAGCGAACTGACTGAACTGGTCTGTGCCAACCTTTGAGACAAAGTGCACGCGTGCGCCGGCATGGCTGGCGGCCATCGCCTGATTTGCCCCTTTGCCGCCCGGGCCTAAAGTACTGCCGAGTGCCAGCAGTGACTCACCGCCTTTGGGAAAGCGCGCGACTTTCGCCACGATATCGACATTAAATGAGCCCAGAATACAGACTTTACCCTTCATATTTTTACTCCGTTTCCGCTGATGCTGGTTTTTATGGCGCTGACTTTCCAGCCGTTTTAGCAGCACCTCGAAATTGCCACCGGTTTCCGTAATTAACTTCGCCTGTAAATTGCGACGCACAATAATTGCCCCGCCGTGGCAACGCTGAACCAGTCCCTGGCGCGCCAGCGCCGCTAAATCACTGCGGATGGTCTCTTTGGTGACGTCAAAGGTGGTGGCGAGCCACGCCACACTGACGCGTTCCATATCGTCCAGATAATCAATAATTTTTTCGCGTCGTTCTTCAAGAAACATTGTCACCTCAGCAAGTTAGTAAAAGCCTAAGGGAGCGCCTGTTGGTAAAAAGTGACTGCGATCATATGTGGCGGTGAAAAACGGAAGGAAACAAAAATGAAACCAGGTGAGGAAAATGTGGGGTTGATCACATGTGGAGGGCAGGGACAGGAAAAAGCGCAGGGGCGAGAGCTGGCCCGCCCGAAAATTTAGCTAAATAAGCTGAGGTGAATCTTGAACACCAGTTTGCGGATGGCGGATGTGCCATGGGTCTGACAGCAGGGACGATGCACATCATGTGGGAAGAAGACGGCAAACATACCGGGTTCAAGTGCAATCATCGACTCATTAACGGCGTTTTCATAGAACACAATATCGCGTTCTTCAGCAAAGTCTTCCGTTATCCGATTATCCGCATGGATGCGTGCGACGCCGATACTCTCCTGGCCTTGCAACAGATACTGAATATCAACATAGTTAAAATGCGACTCGGCGGGCCGGTCGGCAGCGGGTTCGGTATTCATCTCCTGCAGCAGGCAGAACATTTTATTGTCCGGTAAAATTTCATATCTGCCGGTGGCTAAGGCGCTGAGATCAGTTTCGGCAATCCAGTTAATAGCCTGATTGATCACCGGATGAAAGGCGTATTGTTCCCGTGCCCAATCCTTGCTATCACAAATAATCATGGTTCTGTCTCCGTAGAGTTATCGATGGTTTTTTGAACATATCAACAGGAGACTAAGGGAGAGCGGACAGGCAAATGATGATGGTGATCATATTTATCGTCATCGGTCGCGCCGCGCGGGCATTAATGCTCTCCATTCAGCCATTTTGCCGGCTCTGAGCCCAGCGGTGCCGGTGGACGTGACCAGATCAGCGCAGTGCCGGGCAGCCAGACCGGCGGACGCAGGCGGTAACCGATGCCCCAGGGCGAAAACTCAATCACGTCCGACTCGTCCGCTGGCTGTGGCGTCAGCGCGTCAGCGCGCTGCGCCTGGCCAGGGTAAGGATTATCGCTTAGCAGGCAGGCGGTGCGCGCGAGGGATAAACGCGCGCTGAAACCACAGTGCAGCAGTCGGCGCTGACGCAATCCTTCGAGTACCGCCGCGGCCATCAGATAACCGGTGGCGTGATCCAGCGCCTGTACCGGTAACGGGATCGGCTGTTGCGCGCCTTGCCACTGGCGTCCTCTTTCGGCGATGCCGCAGCCCATCTGTACCAGACTGTCAAAGCCGCGGCGATTGCGCCACGGACCGCTCCAGCCCCAGGCGTTAAGCGTAACATCAACTAATCCCGGCGCCAGCTGCTGGCGTTTTTCGCTGTCATAACCGAGATTTTCAAGCGCATCGGCACGGTAGCCATGCACCAGCACGTCAGCCGTAGCGAGCAGCGATTCAAACTGCTGACGTCCGGCGCTGGATTTCAGATCCAGTCGTGCGCAACGTTTACCGAGGGTGATCTCTTCCGCCAGCGTTGGCTCATCCCACCCCGGCGCATCAATACGCAGCACCTCGGCGCCCAGTCCGGCAAGAAAGCGCGTCGCCACCGGGCCGGCAATAATGCGGGTAAGATCCAACACCCGCATCCCGTGTAACGGCCGCGCAGGCGGAAGCCGCCAGGATGGAGCGCTGGCCTCTGCCAGCCGGGTTTGGGCAATTAATGGTTCACGCGCCACGCTTTGTCCCTGCGGATGCTGCTGCCATGCTCTGAGGCTGCGCATTTGCGCCGCACAACCGCCCGCGCTGACGATGGCCTCCTCCAGCGTCTGCTTTTTCCAGCCGCGTACCTGACTGGCGAGCGCCTGCCGATCGCGCTGGCGGCCGAGCACCTTTTCCAGCGCCTGACGATGATGGGGAGCATTGGTATGCAGACGTATCCAGCCATCGGCGGTGGCATAGTCACCGGCAAAAGCATCCCACAGAGCGGGGGCTGCGCGGTTGAGCGGGCGCAGAGATTGTTGAAACCAGCGTGACGCCAGGCGTACATCGACCGCCACCGGCTGCGGGTTGTCGACCAGTGCCGCACAGGCCTGCATGGCGAGGGCGATACTGCTCGCCGCCAGTTCGGTTACCGGATACGCTGAGCTGAAAGCCTGATCGCCGTGAAAACTCGCTGCCGGTAGCGCGGTATCGGCAGTGCGTAAGCTGTGCCACATTTGCTGCCAGAAATCTGCTGCCATGCCCTGATCCATTGCCTTCTCCCTCGGTTCACGCCGTATTAAAGGTAGCAACAGATCGCGCGATTTTCCTGAAGCTGTGGTTCAGCCCGGAGTTATTACGACCTGCGGCGGCGCGCCAGCCGGGGAAAACGGGCATGCATCCGCAGGTTGCGTATATTGATCACCGAAATCGCCGTGCCCGCAATCACCAGCAATGCCCCTGCCACTTTAAACAGATTCATGCTGTCGCCCAGTACCACCACCCCCATGATCACCGCCAGTACCGGCGTCAGCAGCGAGTAGGGCATAATCAGGTTGACATTGTATTTTTGCAGCAGGGCATACCACAGTGAATAGGCGACAATCGACGAGCCAATCGCGCTGTAGAGAATGCCGAACCAGCCGCGCCAGCTGGAGTGAGTCAGGGCGCTGAGCTGGTGCGACTCCATCAGAAACGACGCCAGACCGACAATCGGGATGGCGAGAAATGAGATCCAGCCGGTCATGGCCAGGGGTTTAATCGGCGGCGATTTTTTAACGATCATATTACTTATCGCCCAGCCCGCGGCGCTGCTTAATAGCAGACAGAGTACCCACCCGCTGGGGATGGTCGGGCTACCGGTCAGCACCACCACCCCGGTCAGCGAGAGGGTAATGCCGAGAATCTGGATCAGCGTCAGCTTCTCTTTTAGCACCACCATCGCCAGCAACATGGCGAAAGGGGTGCCGAGCTGTACCACAATCGCCCCGGTGCCGGCGTCGGTATAGTTAATGCCGACAAACAGCAGGGAGAAATGCAGAAAGCCAAAGGTAAACGCCAGCGGCAACAGATAGCGCAGCTGTTCACGGGTCACACGGGTAAAGGGGATCAGCAGAATCGCCACCACCACAAACCGCATACAGGTCATAAACAGCGGCGGGAGATCCAGCAGCCCCCATTTAATCGCCACGTTATTAAAGGCCCAGAGAAACACCACCAGTAAAACCAGAAAAAAATGACGCAATGCCACGACGCAGTCCTTAGTTTTGCGTTGTTAACTCACCGCTAATCATGACACGAATATTCGTTTTGCGAAGTAAACGGCACAGTAATTTTTTAGCCACGCCGTATAAGGTCCTCAGAAAATGTTATGAGACGGGCGGCGCAGTCAATGTCAAACTGTCAGTCCGAAACCTGATTCGATCAGGGCACTGAATATTGTGTTAACCAACAAGGATTCTGATTCGGTATGACCTGTTCCTCTATAGCCCGTTTAGCGATTATTCAACTGGAAGTTCCTCCCGCTGCCGTCAGCGACCGCGTTGGCGATCAGACCCGCTGGTTTGTGCAGGCACTGCAGTTACAGCCGGAAGATTATCGGGTGGTGCGCCCGCATCTGGGTGAACAACTCCCCGATTTTACCCATATTTCCGCCGCCATTCTCAGTGGCTCCTGGGCGATGGTCACCGACCATGCCGACTGGAGTGAACGCACCGCTGCGTGGATCCGTGGCGCCATCGATCATCAGTTACCCCTGCTGGGGGTCTGCTACGGTCATCAGCTGATGTCGTATGCGCTTGGCGGCGAGGTTGGCGATAACCCATGTGGCTGGGAGCGTGGATTAAAGCCGGTGCAAAATCTGGCGCCGGCTGACGAACTGCTCTCCGCGCTGCCTGTGCAATTTGACGCCTGGCTCTCCCATCGTCAGTCGGTACTGCGTCCCCCCGCGGGGGCACAGGTGCTGGCGCGATCGGCCCTTGATGAGTGCCAGATTATTCGCTACTCGCCGCTGGCGCTGTCAGTGCAGTTTCATCCGGAGTTTGATGCGCAAATTATGGCAGCCTGTATGCCCGAAGAGAGCAGGGATGTCAGTAGCACACTGCAGGGACCCGACTGGGCACGCAGCCTGCTGGCAGCATTTTACCATAACCTGCAGTCGCATCAGGTGCAGGCTGTCTGACGTAATAGCGATGCGTCGCCGATCTCTTTTTTAACATTTCACCCCGCGTATTGATGCCTGAGCACGTCGCACGCGTGCTCATTTTCTTCTGGCGCTACTTATCCCAAATTACTGTGATTTCAGCAAAAATTGCTTTTTTACTCGACAATATTTTAGCCTGGCTCACAGTTTCGCTGCTAACAATCTGAGATTCTGCACGGGTGAGATGTTAATGGTGCGTTATTTAAATGTTGCGCACTGCCGGTCGAATGACAGGAGAAGATCATGCGTTATGCATATCCCGGATACAAAGATTCGCTGATTACCCTCCAGCAACATTATGGAAACTTTATCAACGGCGAATTCGTCCCGCCGGTGAATGGTGAGTACTTCAGCAACACGTCACCGATTAATGGTTCAAATATTGGCGAGTTCCCGCGTTCAGGTCAGGCAGATGTTGATAACGCGGTGGATGCCGCGCATGCTGCCGCGGAAGCCTGGGGTAAAACCTCGGTGCAGGTGCGCTCGCTGACCCTGTTGAAAATTGCCGATCGTCTGGAAGAAAATCTGGAAAGAATGGCGGTCAATGAAACCTGGGACAACGGTAAGCCGGTACGTGAAACCCTCGCGGCCGACCTGCCTCTGGCAGTAGATCATTTCCGTTACTTTGCCGGTTGTCTGCGTGCGCAGGAAGGCAGCGTGGCGGAGATTGATGAATTTACCGCGGCCTATCACTTTCATGAGCCACTGGGGGTGGTGGCGCAAATTATCCCGTGGAATTTTCCGCTGTTGATGGCGGCATGGAAACTGGCGCCGGCGCTGGCGGCGGGTAACTGCGTGGTACTGAAACCCGCGGAACAGACGCCACTGTCAATTACGCTGTTTGCTGAACTGATTAATGATTTGCTGCCGCCTGGCGTGCTGAATATCGTACATGGTTTAGGCCGTGAAGCGGGTGAAGCGCTGGCGTCACATCCGCGTATTGCGAAGGTCGCCTTTACCGGATCGACCGCTACCGGCGCCCATATTCTGCAACTGGCGGCGAAAAGTTTGATTCCTTCCACCGTTGAACTGGGGGGGAAATCGCCGAATATCTTCTTTGAAGATATTATGCAGGCCGAACCGTCATTTATTGAGAAAGCAGCGGAAGGGGTCGTGCTGGGTTTCCTGAATCAGGGTGAAATTTGTACCTGTCCGTCACGCGCACTGGTACAGGAATCGATCTATGAACCCTTTATGGCCGCCGTGCTGAAACGCGTTAAAACCATTAAACGCGGTGACCCGATGGACAGCGACACCATGATTGGCGCCCAGGCGTCGCAGCAGCAGTTCGATAAGATCCTCTCTTATCTGGATATCGCCCGGAAAGAAGGCGCTGAAGTGTTAACCGGCGGCGGTATTGAGACGCTGGAAGGCGATCTGGCGACCGGCTACTACATTCAGCCGACCCTGCTGAAGGGCAACAACAGCATGCGCGTGTTTCAGGAAGAGATTTTTGGACCGGTCATCGGGATTACCACTTTTAAAGATGAAGCGGAGGCGATTGCCATTGCCAACGATTCGATTTATGGCCTCGGTGCTGGCGTCTGGACGCGCGATATCAACCGCGCCTATCGCGTTGGCCGGGCAATTAAAGCCGGGCGCGTCTGGACCAACTGTTATCATCTCTATCCGGCGCATGCCGCATTTGGCGGCTACAAAAAATCCGGTATTGGGCGTGAAACCCATAAAATAATGCTTGATCATTACCAGCAAACGAAAAACCTGCTGGTGAGCTATAGCGTGCAACCGCTTGGTTTCTTCTGAATTCGAGTTCAGTCAGGGTGTGGTAAGTCACGGGGCGGATGTTCGCCCCTTTTTGCTGCCTGCGGAAAAACTGCGCTTTGCTGATGGGGCAGCTATATGCCTGACAATGCCGGCCTCCTTCCCGTCATCGAATGTAGGTTCACCGATTCACCAGTTTTGCCGGTAATGCCACCACCAGTAAACTACTTAACAGCAGGCAGACAGCGAAAAACCACATGGCGCCGCTACTGCTGCCGGTCAGATCGAGCGCCAGCCCCATGACTGAGTTGCTGACCAGCCCGGCGATATTAGCCAGCGAACAGGCAAGCGCGAAGCCGGTCGCCGCCGCGGTCCCTTTCAGAAAAGTGGCCGGCAGGCTGAAGAACACCGGAACCGCACCGATAATCGCCGCCTGGGCAACCGAAAACAGCAACACTGTCGCCAGCAGGTTATCAGCATAGTGGGTGGTGCCCGCCATTGCCGCTGCGCCAATAATAAAAGGCACAATAATATGCCAGCGGCGTTCGCGATAGCGGTCTGAACTGGCGCCGATCAGCAGCATGCCAAACAATGCGGCAACGCTGGGGATGGCGGTCAGCACGCCAATATCGGCAAGGTTACTGACACCGGTATTGCGAATAAACGTCGGCAGCCAAAAGCCCATGGCGTAGGCGCTGAGCAGAATGGAAAAATCAATACCGCCCAGCATCCACACTTTCAGGTTAAAGAAACCATCGCGAAAGCGTTCTCTGACGCCGCTGGCCTGCGCGTCATCGGCGTGCAGCTGCGCGCTGACCAGCGCTTTTTCGTCGGCGCTCAGCCAGCGCGCCTGCTGTACGCTGTCCGGCAGCAGGCGGATCGCCATCAGTCCCAGCAGCACGCTCGGCAGGCCTTCCAGCAGAAACATCCACTGCCAGCCGTGCAGGCCGTGCAGTCGATCGAAGTGAGTGATAATCCAGCCGGAGAGCGGGCCACCGATCACGCTGGAGAGCGGCAGGCCGATCATAAACAGTGAAATGATGCGGCCGCGACGCCACGAGGGGAACCATTTGGTCAGGTAAAACAGTACCCCGGGCAGAAATCCCGCTTCGGCGAGACCGAGCAGGAAACGCAGCAGATAGAATTGCGCCGCGCTGGCGACAAACAGCGTCGCCGCCGACAGCAATCCCCAGCTGATCATAATGCGCGCAATCCATAGTCGCGCGCCGACCCGTTGCAGAATCAGGTTGCTGGGGACTTCAAACAGGATATAGCCAACAAAGAACAGCCCGGCGCCAAGGCCAAAGGCGGCTTCACTCATCTGCAACTGGCTGGCCATCTGTAATTTGGCGAGGCCGACATTGATGCGGTCGAGGTAGGCGGCCAGATAGCATAAGCAGAGGAACGGGATAAGCCGCCAGGTGATTTTACGGTAAACGGCGGAACCTGCCGTAGTAGCAGAAGGGGTAAACACAGCGGTCATCACGATCTCCGGACGCAAAATATGCCCTGTACAGGCAATAGCTTTCCAGGCGTTGCCGGCTCAGAACCTGTAATCGGTTGTTAAGCGGCATGATAACGAATCTGCTAACAGATTGCCGCAATTGGGTTATCATTCGGCGGGGTGTTCAATGGCGTGCATCTGACCAAAAGGGCCGTTGCCCACCGACTCCCTGACGATCAGATCGGAGATAAAGATATTTTCTTTTGACAGATAGCCGCCATCCAGCATCGAGATCAGGCGGTTAATGACCTCATTAATCATCTCGCTAACCGGATCTTTGACGCTGGATAATGGCGGATTAAGAAACGGGCCGTTAGGGATATTGTCGAATCCCAGAACGGAAACCTGTTGCGGTACCTTTAACCCGGCTTCACCCAGCGCTTTGATCGCCCCGATCGCCATATCATCATTACTGGCAATCAGGGCGCTGAAAACCTGGCCACGCGCCAGCAAGGCGGCCGCGGCCGCAGCACCGCTGGCGGCAGTCCATTTACCTTCCACCACCAGTTGCGGTTGCAGTCTCACCGCGCCATCGCTGAGCGCTTCTTTGTAGCCTGACAATCGTTCAATCGCGGTGGGTGAATCCAGTGAGCCGCTGATAAAGGCAATCTGCCGGTGGCCGTGTTCCAGCAGGTAGCGCGTGGCCTGGTAACTGGAGCCTTTATGATCGCAGCAGATACAGTGGCTCTGATGCTTTCGCAGTTGACGGTTGACCACCATAATCGGCTGTTTATGTTGTTCAATAATCTGATCCAGCGCATCGACGCTGAGAAAGCGCGGGTAGAGGATGATGGCATCACAACGTAAATCCAGCAAAAACTGAATAGCCTGCTGCTCTTCCTCAGCGCTATGCTTGCCATCCACTAAAATCAGCTGGCGACCATTGGCCTCTAACTTGCGTGCCGCCTGCGAGAGCAACTCATTAAAGTAGCTGCCGTTATACAGGGTATTGGTTACCACCAGACCGATACACTGGGATTTATTGCTGGCGAGATTGCGCGCCAGCAAATTTGGGCGGTAGCCGGCGTCGGCAATAGCTTTGAAAACCTGCTGTTTAGTCGCGTCACTGACGTAGCCCTTTCCGGACAGCACACGGGAGACCGTGGCTTTTGATACGCCAGCTTTCTTTGCCACTTCTTGCATGGTAGACATCGCTACTTCCTGAATTTTTTCACCTTATCGCTATTCTACACATTTCGGCACGGCAAAGGGCGGCATACGCCGCCGTTTTTCACCGGCGGCAATCTCTGCCGCCGGATAGCCGCTTACAACCCGCGTTTTTCCATTAACAACGCCAGATCGACCAGACGGTTGGAGAAACCCCATTCGTTATCGTACCAGGCGAGAATTTTTACCATCCGCCCGCCGATCACCAGCGTCGACAGACCATCGATAATTGATGAGCGCGGATCGCCACGGTAGTCGCTCGATACCAGTGGCTCATCGCTGTAACCAAGAATACCCTGCAGTGGGCCGGATTCGGCGGCCTGACGGAACGCGGCATTCACTTCATCCACCGTGACATCCCGCTTCAGGGTGACGGTCAAATCAACAATCGACACCACCGGCACCGGTACGCGCAATGAATAGCCGGTCAGGCGTCCATCCAGCTCAGGGATAACTTTGCCAAGCGCTTTGGCTGCGCCGCTGGAGTAGGGAACAATCGACAGCGCAGCGGCACGGGCGCCGCGCAGATCTTTTTCCGGCTGATCGTGCAGTGCCTGGCTGTTGGTATAGGCGTGGGTGGTATTCATCAATCCGTGTTCGATGCCGAATGCCTGATGCAGGACCTGGGCGGCGGGGGCAAGGCCGTTGGTGGTACAGCTACCATTGCTGACCACCTGGTGTTTTGTCGGATCGTAGCGATCATGGTTAACGCCGATCACCACCGTAATATCGTCGTCTTTGCCTGGGGCGGAGATAATGACGCGTTTAGCCCCTCCTTTGCTGATATGCACCTCAGCCTTTGCCCGCTCGGTAAAAAAGCCGGTGGCTTCAATAACGATATCTGCACCGACGCTGCTCCAGGGGATTTGGGCCGGATCGCGCTCGGAGAACACCCGGATGCTGTTGCCGTCAACCACCAGCTGACCTTCAGCCGCTTCGACATCCGCGGGCAGTTTGCCGAGTAGCGAATCATATTTCAGCAGATGGGCGAGGGTTTTGCTGTCGGTCAGGTCGTTAATCGCCACCACCTGGAAATCGCTGCGGCCGAGTGCGGCGCGCAGTACATTACGGCCGATACGGCCAAAGCCATTAATGCCTACCTTTACCATGATGAACTCCTTTGTTAGCTGTCTGATGTAAATTTAGGCTGACAGAGAAGTGGCGTAAATGACAAAAAACTATCAATTTACGCCAACGCGCGGGCGCTGAAGCGTTCACGGTACTCGCCCGGAGTCAGCTGCAGATTACGTTCGAACACCCGACGCAGGTTAAGGCTGTTG
Source organism: Pantoea sp. B65 (assembly GCF_047308185.1). NCBI lineage: Bacteria > Pseudomonadati > Pseudomonadota > Gammaproteobacteria > Enterobacterales > Erwiniaceae > Pantoea > Pantoea sp. B65. The sequence continues at coordinate 338,214 of NZ_JAHXPU010000036.1, read as the reverse complement.
CCAAAACCGCTGGCGCTGGCCACCTGCTCAAGCCCTTCATTACTCTGCTCCAGCCGCTGGCGCGCGCTGGCAAGACGTGCTTCGGCCACATAGCGGGCAGGCGTCGCGCCGGTCTCCCGGGTAAAGACGCGGGTAAAATTGCGTGGACTCATGGCGACCCGTTCCGCCAGCTTCTCAACCGAGAGATCGGTTGCGAGATTGCTGAGGATCCAACTCTGCAGATCGCTGATCGGGCCAGGGCTCTTCGCCTGGTTGAGCAGAAAGCGGCTGAACTGGGCCTGACCGCCTGGCCTGCGCAGATACATCACCAGGTCTTGCGCCACAGTGCGCGCCAGACTAAAGCCGTAATCATCTTCCACCAGCGCAAGCGTCAGGTCAAAACCGGAACTGACGCCGCCCGAGGTCCAGAATGCGCCATCCTGAACATACAGCGGACCGCTGGCGACTTTCACTTTAGGGAAACGCGTCTGCAATGTTTCCAGCAGACGCCAGTGGGTGGTGGCGCTACGCCCGTCAAGCAGTCCGCTTTGCGCCAGCAGCATCGCGCCGCCGCAGATGGAGACTACGCGGCGAGCATAGGGCGCGGCGCAGCGTAGCCAGTCGACCACCTGTTCAGCTTCCTCCTCGCTGACACCTCTGCCGGTGACCATAATGGTGTCACGCGGCTGTTTAGGATCGAGATCTAACAGACGATAGTCCGCCAGCAGATTTAATCCCGACTGGCCGTGAATCACATGGTGCGGCTGAGTGGTGGCAATAGTTAACTGATAAAGGGGGCGGGCGTCATCCTGCGCATGTAAGCGGTTGGCTTGCGTCAGGATATCGGCGATGCCCGCCGCTTCAAATAGCATGCCCCCTTCGGGGACGATAATCAGGAATGTTTTCATGTCCTGAAAATACAAAATAGTCAGAATAAGTCAAGTTACCCGGCCGCGCCTGGGCGGTGAAAAGTTCTGCTGCGCCGCCTGAATGGCGCTTATAGCGATCATTATCACAAAATTAAAATTAAATTATTGGATCTCTTGAACTCCCTATCATATGTGAACATTCTCGTGTGGAACCGGTTACCTATTTTTCTGCAACCTGTCAGATTTCAGCGGTCTTCCGGCGCGGGGTTTTTATAACCATATGCAATTTATGATAATTATGCGTTAAGCGCGTCATAACCAGAGAGTCGTAACTGATGTCACAGAACTTTATGGCAGTATCAAAATCGATAGTTGAGGCCATCGGCGGACCCGGAAACGTCGCTGCCGTCACTCACTGTATGACGCGTTTACGCTTTGTGCTTAATGATGACAGTGTCGTAGATAGTGTCCGGCTAAAGTCGATCAAAGGCGTGATGGGCGTGGTGCGCAATGAGAATCAGTGCCAGGTGATTATTGGCAATAATGTTTCGCGGGCCTACGCCGAGGTACTGAAGCTGCTGCCGGCCGGCATCGCCGCCGCCCAGGGCGCTAGCCCGACCGGGAAGGCGCGCATCAGCCTGAAACAGATTGGCGCCGGTATTCTTGACGCCTTAATTGGCACCATGTCACCGTTGATCCCGGCGATTATCGGTGGCTCAATGGTGAAACTGCTGGCGATGATCCTGAATATGACCGGTATTTTTGCGCCTGGCGCCACGACGTTAATTATCCTGAATGTTATCGGCGACGGTGCGTTCTTCTTCCTGCCGGTAATGGTGGCGGCCTCTGCGGCGGTGAAGTTCCGGACCAATATGTCGCTGGCCATCGCCATCGCCGGGGTGCTGGTACATCCCAACTTTATTGATCTGATGGCGAAAGCGGCACAGGGCCAGCAGGTTGAATTTATCGGTTTCGGCATTACCGCGGTTAAATATACCTATACCGTTATTCCGGCACTGTGTATGACCTGGCTGCTGTCGTATATCGAAAAGTGGGTGGACCAGATTACGCCAGCGGTAACCAAAAACTTCCTGAAACCGATGTTAATCGTGCTGATTGCCGCGCCGATCGCCATTATGTTTATCGGCCCGTTGGGGATCTGGATCGGTAGCGGCATCTCGGCGCTGGTTTATACCGTGCACAGTTATCTTGGCTGGCTGTCGGTTGCCATTATGGGCGCTATCTGGCCATTGCTGGTGATGACCGGTATGCACCGGGTATTTACCCCCACCATTATTCAGACAATTGCGGAAACCGGTAAAGAAGGGATGGTGATGCCATCTGAAATCGGCGCCAACCTGTCGCTGGGTGGATCTTCCCTGGCGGTGGCATGGCGGACGAAAAACCCGGAACTGCGCCAGACGGCGCTGGCTGCGGCGGCCTCCGCTATTATTGCCGGTATCTCGGAACCGGCGCTGTACGGCGTGGCGCTGCGTCTGAAACGTCCGCTTATCGCCTGTCTGATTAGCGGGTTTATTTGCGGCGCTATCGCCGGGATTGGCGGGCTGGCAAGCCACTCCATGGCCTCGCCGGGCCTGTTTACCAGTGTTCAGTTCTTCGATCCGGCCAACCCGATGAGCATTGTCTGGGTATTTGCCGTGATGGTACTGGCGGTGGTGATCTCTTTCTTTACCACCTTGCTGCTGGGCTTTGAGGATATTCCGCTGGAGAAGACGGAAAGCGACAGCGTGGCGACCCCATCCGGCGATGTGCTGCCGGGCGCAGTAAAAGTTAACTAAGACAAGAGGACGCGTATGTCAGCATCAACATTTCCCGCAGGATTTTTATGGGGCGGCGCCATTGCCGCAAACCAGGCCGAAGGTGCCGCTTTTGCCGCTGGCAAAGGGCTGACCACGGTTGATATGATCCCTCACGGGCCGCAACGTCTGGCGGTTAAACTGGGTCTGCAGAAGCGCACTGCGTTGCAGGCGGATGAATTTTATCCCAGCCATCAGGCGATCGATTTCTACCACCGTTATAAAGAAGACATCGCCTTAATGGCGGAAATGGGCTTTACGGTGTTCCGCACCTCGATTGCATGGAGCCGGATCTATCCGAACGGCGACGAAATGACGCCAAACGCCGAAGGGATCGCCTTTTACCGCGATCTGTTCAGCGAATGTAAAAAATACCATATTGAGCCGCTGGTCACGTTGTGCCACTTTGATGTGCCGATGCATCTGGTCACGGAATATGGTTCATGGCGTAACCGTAAGATGGTGGAGTTTTTTGCCCGCTATGCCCGCACCTGCTTTGAAGCCTTTGACGGGCTGGTGAAATACTGGCTGACCTTTAACGAGATTAATATCCTGCTGCACAGCCCATTTTCCGGCGCCGGCCTGGTATTTGAAGAGGGCGAAAATCAGCAGCAGGTAAAATATCAGGCGGCGCATCACGAACTGGTTGCCAGCGCATTAGCCACTAAAATTGCGCATGAGGTGAACCCGCATAATCAGGTAGGCTGCATGCTGGCAGGCGGCAACTTCTATCCCTGGTCCTGTAAGCCAGAGGATGTATGGGCCGCGCTGGAAAAGGATCGCGAAAACCTGTTCTTTATTGATGTCCAGGCCCGCGGCGCTTATCCGGGCTATACCCGGCGACTGTTCCGCGAGAAAGGGGTCACGCTGGCGATGGAGCCGGGTGACGGCGAGATATTGAAAAACAGTGTGGATTTTGTCTCTTTCAGCTATTACGCCTCCCGCTGCGCCTCGGCGGAGATGAACGAAGATAACAGCAGTGCCGCCAATATCGTCAAATCATTAAAAAACCCGCATATCCAGGCCAGTGAATGGGGGTGGGGTATCGACCCGCTCGGTTTGCGCATTACCATGAATATGATGTATGACCGCTATCAGAAACCGCTGTTTCTGGTAGAAAACGGACTGGGCGCAAAGGATGAAATCAATCCGCAGGGCGAAATCAATGACGACTACCGTATCAGCTATCTGCGCGAGCATATTAAAGCGATGGCGGACGCGATTGATGACGGCATCCCGGTGATCGGCTACACCTCCTGGGGATGTATCGATCTGGTCTCCGCGTCTACCGGCGAAATGAGTAAACGCTATGGTTTTGTCTATGTCGATCGCGACGATCGCGGGCAGGGCAGTTTAACCCGCACCCGCAAGAAGTCGTTCTGGTGGTATAAAAAAGTGATTGCCAGTAATGGTGCGGATTTAGATTAACCACTGGCCGGTTTCACATCCCCGGCAACCCGGCCTTAGCTGATATTAATCGGCTAAGGCGTCTCTCCGGCAGCCGTTAGCGCGGCGGAGGGGCCAGGTTTTATCCGCGCATCTTCTCCCGCCGTCGGTCCCCCCTCAGTACCGCCGTGACCTTGTGTCCGGCGTTGCGTACCCCCCCGCCTGTTGCTGATAAAGGCGCTAATATTGTTTTTGATTTATGGCAAATATTAACAATAAAAATAGTTTTTCACTCCCGGATAATTAAACAGAAATTAATAAAAACCCGTCTACACTTTAAAAAAGTCTGGTACTTAAACTTCATTGCCCACGAAGCATAGGGTCAGCGGGTTGTGCGCTTCCGGGCAACAACATATCGGGAATTGAAATGAAAACAGAGTTTGCCAGTGCAGGGACACCGGATATCGATGAATTAAAAGAGGGAGTGATTAATCAGCTCAGATATAATTTATGTGTTGAATTAGATCAGGCCTCGCGGGGGGATATCTTTAATGCGCTGGCGCTGGCGGTGCGTCACTACCAGCAGGACAGATTTATCCATACGCAGGCTGTACAGCGCAGGAGTAAATCCAAGCGGGTATATTATCTGTCGATGGAGTTTTTGCTCGGCCAGTCTCTTCGTAACAATTTGATGAATATGGGCATGTTGTCGCTGGCCCAGCAAGTGTTGCATCAACTGGGCTTCGACTTAGACCCGATCCTTGACGAGGAACCCGATGCGGCGCTGGGCAATGGCGGTTTAGGACGTCTGGCAGCCTGTTTTATTGATTCCATGGCGACACTTGGCATCGCGGCTTCGGGGCATGGAATTAAGTACGAGTATGGCCTGTTTAAACAGTCCATCCAGCACAGCCAGCAGGTTGAACAACCTGATGACTGGCATGCGATGCATTCGCCATGGCTGACCGAACACCGCTCGCAATTAATGTCGATCCCGCTCGGCGGTCATATAGAAGAGTGCGAAGATAGCGAAGGGAATTACAATCCGATGTGGCTGGACTGGAAAGTCATTGTCGGTGTCCCCCATGATTACCTTGTCACCGGCTATGGCGGTGAAACGGTAAATACGCTGCGCCTGTACAGCGCCAGCGCCTCCGACTCTTTTGATGTGCATATTTTTAATCACGGCGATTATATCCGCGCGGTGAAAGAGAAAATCGCTTCGGAAAATATCTCGAAAATTCTTTATCCGGCAGATGAGATAGCGTCGGGGAAAGAGCTGCGACTGACGCAGGAGTATTTTCTGGTGGCCTGTACCTTGCGCGATATTTTTCGTGATTTCAACGCATTACATCGTGATATTAGCCAGATGCCGCAATATGTCGCGATTCAGCTCAATGATACGCACCCGGCGCTGGCGATTGTCGAGTTGATGCGCATGTTGGTGGATGAACACCGTGTTGAGTGGGATAAAGCCTGGATCATCACCCAGCAGTGCTGTGCCTTTACCAACCACACGCTGATGCCGGAAGCGCTGGAAACCTGGTCGGTAATGCTGTTTAAAAAATTACTGCCGCGTCATTTGCAGATTATCTATGAAATTAATCACCGCTTTCTGTCGCAGGTGGCGAAGACCTGGCCGGGCAAGCCGCATCTGCTCAATTCGCTGTCGATTTTTAGCGAAGGTGAAGAGCGTAAAATACGTATGGCCAATCTGGCGATTATTGGCAGCCATAAAGTTAACGGCGTGGCGAAACTGCATTCGGCATTGATTAAGCAGCAGCTGGTACCTGATTTTTATTTTATCAGCCCGGAAAAATTCACCAATCAGACCAATGGCATCACTCCACGGCGCTGGCTTCACCAGGCCAATCTCGGCTTATCGGCGATGCTGACGCGCCACCTTGGCCGCGGATGGATCACCGATCTCAATCAACTCACTGATTTGCGCGGGCTGGCCAGCGATGCCGGGATAATTGATGAAATCCGCACCATTAAATTCGACAATAAAAAGCGCCTCTGCCAGCTGATTGCGGCACGTCAGGCGATTAAGCTGGATCCACACGCAATGTTTGACAGTCAGGTCAAACGCATTCATGAGTATAAACGCCAGTTGCTGAATATTTTGCATGTGATCCATCTCTATCTCAACCTGGTCGACTCTGGTCAGACGCTGCCGCCACGCGTGCATCTGTTTGCCGGGAAAGCCGCGCCGGGGTATGCAATGGCAAAATTAATTATCCAGCTGATTAATGATGTCGCCGTCACCATTAATCAGGATGCGCGCGTGCAGGGGCAACTGAAAGTCGTATTTCTTGAAGACTATAAAGTCTCGCTGGCGGAGCATATTATTCCGGCCACCGATGTTTCTGAGCAGATCTCGACGGCGGGTACCGAGGCCTCTGGTACCAGTAATATGAAATTTGCCCTGAATGGCGCCTTAACTATTGGCACGCTTGATGGCGCCAATATTGAAATCCTTGAGGCGGTCGGAGAAGACAACTTCTATCTGTTTGGCGCCAGCGCGGCAGAGATTAATGCCAGTCGCCATAGCGGGGCGAATAACGCTATTTATCAGCGTCACCATCACGCCAGCAAACGGGTGCTGGAAAGCCTGGTCTCCGGCCGGTTTAACCGCAACCGGACACTGTATCAGCCGATCTTCTATATGCTGACCGCTGCCGACCACTATTGCCATTTGCTCGATTTTGACAGCTATTGCGCTCAGCAGCAGCGGGTGACGGCAGATTTTAGCCGCCCGGCCGAGTGGCACCGGCGAGCCCTGTTAAATATCTGTAATATGGGAACATTCTCCAGTGACCGTACTATTTCCGGTTACGCCAGGGAAATATGGGGACTGCGGATCTGACCGCGGCTGTGCCGGAAACCGCCTTGTGGATAACCGAGGAACGTCAATGGAATCGTCCGGCGATCGCCAGTCTGATCCCGCAGCGTCAGTGACCGTATTGATTGTCGATGATTCACAGAGTTATCGCTTTCTTATGGCCAGTATGCTGGCAAAAAGTGGATTCGATGTCAGGGAAGCGGAAGATGGTCAGCAGGCGCTGCAGCTGATTCATCAGCATCAGATTCATATTGTGATCAGCGACTGGGAAATGCCGGTGATGGACGGTCTGGCCCTCTGTCAAACCATTCGCAGTACTGATTTTGGCCACTATATTTATCTGATTCTGGTGACGGCGCGCCAGTCGATTGAAGATATGGTGATCGGCATGGAGTCGGGCGCGGATGATTTTCTGTCAAAACCGGTGAATCAGAGCCAGTTGCGTGCCCGTCTGCATGCGGCGGAGCGGGTATTGTCGCTGGAGAGTACCCTTGCCGCGCGTAATGAGAAACTGACCTATGCTTATCAGCAGATTGAGGCCGATATGCAGGCGGCGGCAAAACTGCAGCACAGTGTTTTGCCGCCGCATAATCTCGATCTGGCTGGCTTCCAGGCAGACTGGATGTTTTTACCTTCGGCTTATGTGTCCGGGGATTTACTGAATTACTTTCCGCTTGATGACCGCCATATCGCGTTTTTCAGTCTCGATGTGGCCGGGCACGGCGTCAGCGCCGCCATGCATTCACTGGCGGTGGCGCGGGAGTTTCTTACCGGGCGCATCAGTAGTCACCTGTTGCGGGCTCCTCAGGATGACGGCACGCTGTTTCCGGTGGCGCCCCACCGGGTGGTGAGTGAACTGAATAAGCGCTTTTGTCTGGATAATGACGAGATTTTCAGCTACTTCACGCTGATTTACGGGGTGATAGAGAGTGCGACAGGCAAGGGGGTGCTGTGTCAGGCCGGCCATCCCACACCGTTTATTGTGCGCGCTGATGGTGAACTGACGGTGGTTGGCGATGGCGGAATGCCGGTCGGGTTACTGGTCGATGCGGACTATCAGGATAGCGACTTTATCCTGACCGGCGGCGATCGTCTCTATTTATACAGTGACGGCATCAGCGAATGCGAAAACCATCTGCAGTTACTGTATGGCGAGCAACGATTACAGCGCCTGCTGTGTGAACAGCGACGGTTAACCAAGTCGCAGTTATTTGAGCTGCTGGAGGAGGCGCTGAACCAGTGGCGTTGTCAGGTGCCTGAGACACTCCGTCACGGCGGGGGGCATAAACCGTCACTTTTCGCTGACGATATTTCACTGATGGTAATCGAACATCTCGATTTACCTGCCGGTGCTCATCTGAACAAGGAGCAAATATGAACTTTGAGACAGAATCGCGCGATGGGGTAGTCATTATTGCACCGCTGGCACGTCGTCTGGATGCCGCGGTGGCGATGGTGTTTAAGCAGAAAGTTCTGTCGGCGATTGAGCAGGGGAACAGCCGGGTTCTGCTGGATTTTAGTCATATCGACTTTATCGACAGCAGCTGTCTTGGGGCGCTGGTGTCGATCCTGAAGAACCTGAATGGCCGTGGCGAACTGGCGCTGTGTGGTCTGAACGATAATATCCGCGGTATGTTTAAACTGACGCGCATGGACCGGATTTTTACTATCGACAGCGATCGTCAGGCGGCTCTGCACAGTATGCGTCACTGACCCCGACAGCCGGCGAACCGTTATGGAAAGTGTGACGACCAGCTTATCGTTACCCGCCACGCTGGAAAGTCTGGCGCAACTAAGTACTGCCTTGCATAACTTTGTGGCGCCGTATGCTATTGCCCCGTCGCTGCTGTATCAGGTTGATCTCGCCTCCTGTGAGGCATTAAGCAATATTATCCGCCATGCATTACAGCTTGATCACCAGCGTTACGCAGAGATTACTCTGAGCTATAGCCCTGAATGTCTGACCCTGGCGCTGAGCGATACCGGTACGCCGATCCCCCCCGAGGTATTGACTGCGACCGCAAAAAATTTGACGCTGGTGCCCGATCCGCGGATTAGCGACAGCTGGCCTGAGGGGGGGATGGGGTTACAGCTGATTTATGCCCTGATGGATAATGTGCAGTACCGTTCGGAACATGGGCGTAATACGCTGATCTTAACCAGGCGCTTAGACGCCGCGTGATTTTGGCGGGGTGGCCGCTGGCGTCAGCGGGGTGGCGAAACATTGATTCCGGCCATGCTGCTTAGCCAGATAGAGTTGTTCATCGGCCTGCCGGAACAGTTCGGCACAATTACCCGCGCTGGCGGCCTCTTTACAGCACACGCCGGCGCTAACGGTGACAAACGACGTGACGGGAGAACCATGATGTTCGATCTGTAAGGCCAGGATAGTGTTGCGGATCGACTCCGCGACACTCAGCGCCCCACTCAATACGGTATTGGGTAGCAGACAGACAAACTCTTCGCCGCCGTAGCGTGCCAGCATATCGCCCGGCCTTTTCAGCACCGGGTTAATCGCCGCCGCCACTTTCCGCAGGCACTCATCCCCCTGCTGGTGGCCATAGCGGTCGTTATAGTTTTTAAAGACATCGACATCGAGTATCACCAGGCTGAGCGGGATGTGCTGCTGGCAGGCCTTATGCCACTCAAGCGCCAGATGCTCGTCAAAGTAACGGCGGTTATACGCACCGGTTAAGCCATCCCGCCAGGCCAGTTGCCGCAAAAAATCGGACTGGATCTTTAACGTCAGATGCGTGTTGACGCGGGCTCTGACAATATTAAAGTTAATCGGCCGGGTAATAAAATCCACCGCGCCAGCCTGCAAACCACGGGTTTCCGTTTGTTCATCAATATGTGCGGTAACAAAAATAACCGGAATATTTCGTGTATCGGCATGCGCTTTCAGATGACGGCATACTTCAAAACCATTCATCTCCGGCATTTCAATATCCAGCAGAATCAGATCCGGCGGGTGCGTATGGCAGATATGCAGCGCCTGCTGGCCGCTGGCGGCCATGATCAGGTGATAATCGGCAGAAAAGGCCCGGGACAACAGCTGGATGTTGATCGGTTGATCATCCACAATCAGCAAGGTGCGTTTATCGCTATGTTGCGTCAGGAGTGTTGCTCCTGCGGCAAAATCCTCACGCATCAGCGGGGTCTCCGGTTGCCGGGCGAAATTTATTCCCGCACTGGCGCTGGTGGGGAACGCTGTCAGATCAGAATCAGCCCTCGTTACTCCCGCTTATTTAACCGGCTTGATCAGGGATAAGCGATTACGGTCAGGTGGTTCAGCAGGGGCGGCTGCTATGGGGGTTTCCGCCAGCATCTCCAGCAGTATAACAAACTGAGCATGGACTGTAGCCATCAGCTGACTGATATTAACGGTTAACTGGCGGACCTCCTCTGCGGTGACCGGCGGGGAGGTCAGTAATTGCAGCTCACCGTTGGCGGCGGCAAGCGCGAGTGGATTAGCCCCCAGCTGCGCAGCCATACCTTTAATATTGTGTAATAGCCGCGCCGCCGCCTGCCGGTCGTCATTATCCGTCAGCGTCTGTAGCCGTTGGGGAAAATCGGTCAGATCCTTAAGAAATAATCCGGACATCTGTTGATACAGTGCCCGATCGCCATCCAGCCGCCGTAAGGCGCTGTCGATATCAATACTGGTTTCGGCGGAAAAACGGCTCAGCGGACTGACGGGAAGCGCGGCAATAACCGGTTCCTGGACCGGCTCCGGACGCGATCTGCCGGTATATTTGCACAGGGTTTGGATCAGATGGCGCACATCGAACGGTTTGCCGATATGAGCATTCATTCCGGCAGCCAGACAGGCATCGCGATCCGCCGCCATGGCATTCGCCGTCATGGCGATAATTGGCAATGCCTGGATATTCAGGGTTTCGCGAATGTAACGGGTTGCGCTCAGACCATCCATTACCGGCATTTGCAGATCCATCAGCACCACATCAAAAGCATCTGGCGTTTCTGTCAGCAGATTAATCGCCTGCTGACCATCGCCGGCAATGGTCATTATTGCCCCTTCGCCTTCCAGCAATTCGCAGGCAATCTGCTGGTTGTTGAGATTATCTTCCACCACCAGAATTTTTACGCTCTGCAGCAGTTTAACCCCGGAGGTTGCGATCGCCTGTTTATCGGGCTGCTGGCGCTGGCTATAGGCATCCGAAATCGCGTCAAGCAGCATTGATGCGGTAACCGGTTTTACCAGAAAACCATCCAGCAGCGACGGCAGTTGTGCATCCAGCTCCATCAGCGTCTCCTGATTATGAGCGGCAACCATCACCAGCAACGGAGCGAGTGCGGCGGGTAACCAGTGGCGTATCTGCCTGATGGTCTCCACGCCGGCGAGGGATGGCATCTGCCAGTCAATTAATACCGCCCCGTAATGCCGATCCTGGGTGCTCTGTTGTTGCAGCAGTTGCAGCGCCTGCTGATTGTCCAACGCCACATCGACCGCCCAGCCAAAGGATTCGCCCATTCTCTTAATTAACTTGCCCGCCGTCGGATTATCATCGATCACCAGTAAATGCAGCGAGGCGATAGCGCTGTGCAGGGCCGGTGAGGTGAGCGTCACGCTGCTGCCGACCGGGCGGGGAGCTACCGGGAAAGTGATGGTAAAATGGAACAGACTGCCTTTGCCTGGCCGACTTTCCATCGCCAGCTCGCCGCCCATCAGCGCCACCAGACGCTGGCTAATTACCAGCCCCAGTCCGGTGCCGCCAAAACGTCGGGTAATCGAACCTTCCGCCTGGCCGAACGCTTTAAAGATCCGTCCCTGTTGCTCCGGCAGAATACCAATACCGGTATCCCTGACGCCAATATGTAAGCTGACCTGCTGTTTATCGTAGTGCAGTACCTCGATAAACAGCACGATTTCTCCCTGTTCGGTAAATTTAAGGGCATTGCTGGTCAAATTGGTCAGAATCTGCTGCAGGCACAAACTATCCCCAAGCAGGTATTGCGGCAGGATCGGGTCAATATCAAACAGGATTTCCACCGGTTTCACTTTGACATTACCCGAGAGGATCACCGACAGATCACGCAGCATTTCATTGATATCGAACGGATGCGGGTCCAGTTCCATCTTCCCGGCTTCAATTTTCGAAAAGTCGAGAATATCGTTCAGCAGGTGTAATAACGTGCGGCTGGCGGCCTCGCTTTTTTGCGCGTAGTCAGCCTGGCGGGGGGTGAGATCGGTTTTGCGCAGCAGGGTCAGCATACCAAGAATGGCGTTCATTGGCGTACGCAACTCATGGCTCATATTGGCGAGAAAGGCGGATTTCGCCTGGTTCGCTTCGTCGGCGCTCTGCCTGGCCTGTCTTAAGGTTTCCTCATCTTCACGCTGTTGCGTGATATCACGATTGATGCCGGTCATGATAGTGGCTTCGCCCAGTTCATCATGCTCCACCATACCGGCAGATTCGATAAAATGGATTTTATCGCGGATCACGATGCGGAAAATCTGACGGAACACGCCGCTGCCCTGCACGGCTGCATTGAATTGCTCATGGACACTGGCGATATCTTCCGGATGGATCTTGCTGCGCCAGTAGTCATAGGCGACCGGCGCTGCCCGCAGTTCGGCCGGGATATCATAGATCTCATTCATCCGTTCATCGAAGGTGATACTGTTCTCTTTGATATCCCACAGCCAAATCCCCAGCTCCGCCACATCCGCGGCCCTGATCAGCTGATTGCGGGCGATAGTCAGGCTGGCCTGCAGATTTTTGGCCTGGGTAATATCAGACTCAACCGCCATAAAGCCGACCAGCGTCTGTTGCTGGTCATAGCGCGGCTGAATTTCCATTTCCACCCAGTATTGCTGGCCCGACCGCGTCTGATTGAGGATTTCCCCTTTAAAGGCCTGGCCTTTATCCAGCGCGCGGCGCATCGCCAGCACCTGCTGTTGATCGGTTTGCGCGCATTGCAGCAATTTCCCCGGTGAGACGCCCAGCGCCTGCTCCTCGCTGTAGCCGGTGACCCGTTCGAAGGCTTCATTCACCCAGATAATCCGGCGTCTGACGTCGGTAATAATCACCACATTCGAGGTATTGCGCGCCACCAGCGCCAGACGCTCCAGGTCGGCAGTCATATTTAATGCCAGCAACTCGGCCCGGTAGCGGCCGGTGCCCTGCTGACGGATCAGCAGCGCGAGTGCGGCACTCAGTAACACTCCAAAAGCAAACAGCAGCCACGGCGAGTAATAGTTCAGTAAATTTTCGAACAGCGGGGTACTGCTGACGCGCAGCGTCATCACCCGGCCCGGCACTTCTATCTGCTGATTACTGTGAAATACCCGCGCGGACAGCCTGGTGTCGTCATGCTTTTTCGTCAGATCATCACCGGATAACATGCTGTTATCGGCATCGAAAATCAATGTCTGGAGATTATGTAGCGTTGGACTGTCAAATAATTCGACATCCACCAGTCCGGAGAGAAACTCCGGAATATCTTTCAGCAGATCGGCTATTACTAACGGCGCATACAGCGCCCCGACTAATTTGCTGCGCCTTTCGGCCACGGTTGTCGGGCGCGCGCCGTGATCATAGACCGGCACAAACAGCAGCATTCCCGGGGTTTTTGCCTTGTTCTGCACCAGCTGAATAGTACCGGAGAGGGTGGCTTTACCGCTATCAATGGCGCGTTCGATCCCCTCGCGGCGTACCTTTTCGGAACCAATATCCAGCCCTTCGGCCGTCTGGTTATCGATCACCGGCTGGATATATTTGATCAAATACAGATCATCATGGTCGGTATCCTGCAGCTGACGCAGTTGGTAGGCCGGGGCATTATCGGCGCGGGTTGCCGCCAGAAACGCGGGTAAATCACTGCGTTGAACCCGCTGAATAAAACCAAATCCTCTGACGCCGGGAAACTCAACGGGCAGATTGCGTGAGGCGACATAGGCATTAAACTGGCTGCGGGTCAGATTTTGTTCGGCAGCATAAGTGCCCCGGGCGCCGTTCAGACCATATACCGGCTGGGTAAAGCGGTATTTCACCTCGCCTGCTACCCGTTCAACCGTGCGGTTAAACTCGGTTTCCGCATTAATCTTAATATTATTGTACAGCGTCAGCGCGGCGATCGCTGAGAGCAGGGTTCCTGCCAGCAGTACGGCAAGGGGCAGCAAGACGACAGAAAACAGTCGGAAACGCGAAGCTTCACTATGGGTGGCATGCATACTGTTATTCCCGGCTGGTAGGTTTTTATCGGCAACAGTCTTTTGCTTATCAACTGATTAAGGTTAGCCGAATAAAGTTAAAAAAGGCAGACATCACCGGAGAATGATTACATTTATTGATATTGCGCACGAATGAGTGGCACGGTAAAGCGTGCTCCCTTGTCGTTCAGATCGCTGGCGGTTTACTCACCGCGGGCAAAAATCTCAATTACCGCATCCAGATGATCTTTCATTGCCTTTTTTGCGGCGCGTGGATTGCGCGACTCCAGCGCGTTAAGAATCGCCAGATGCTCAGTTTCCGAACGGTGCGGCATAGCCTGCGGCGTGTAATGCAGATTACTGAACATGCTGCCATAGCAATGACCGGGCAGGTGCGCGATGATAAAGACGGATATCCGCGATCAGGAAGCGCAACAGAGCCGTGGCGATGAAAAAAACCTTTGACAACATGGATATTTCACCGATGGGGTGATCGCGCAATTTTTTTATGTTGCGGCGCAGGTCGGCGTCGGCGTCTTTTTTATCAACTACACTACTGAGCACTGGCAACACCTCTCCAGTCAGAATGCCTCCTACCTGTGGTCGGTCGGGATGTTTTGCTTTATGGTCGGGCGTTTTTTCAGTACCTGGCTAATGGGGCATGTGCGTCCGGCCACGCTGCCGGCGGCCTGTGCTTTACCTTTATGCTGTTTCGCGGTGGTGCTGCTTATGCCCTCCGCCAGCGAGCGCACCCTTAACCGCAGGAGAGTCGATGATCATATCTGCATCAACAGATTACCGGGCGGCAGCGCAGCGCAGGCTGCCGCCTTTTTTGTTTCATTATATTGACGGCGGCGCCTACAGCGAACATACCCTCAGACGTAATACCGCCGATTTAGCCGATATCGCCCTACGCCAGCGCGTACTGAAAAATATGGCGGATCTCAGCCTCGAAACCACGCTATTTGGCGAGCTGCTGGCGATGCCGGTAGTGCTGGGGCCGGTCGGACTGACCGGCATGTATGCACGACGCGGGGAGGTGCAGGCTGCCCGTGCCGCGGCGACAAAAGGCATCCCCTTTACCCTGTCAACGGTATCCGTCTGTCCGATTGAGGAAGTGGCCCCGGCTATCAGTCGTCCGATGTGGTTCCAGCTGTATGTGCTGAAGGATCGCGGTTTTATGCGCCATGCGCTGGAGCGCGCCCAGGCCGCCGGGGTTACCACGCTGGTCTTTACCGTCGATATGCCGGTGCCGGGCGCGCGCTATCGTGATGCGCACTCCGGTATGAGCGGGCCGGGTGCCGCTACGCGGCGGATGTTGCAGGCGCTGATGCACCCGCAATGGGCATGGGATGTTGGGCTGCATGGCAAACCACACGATCTGGGCAATGTCTCGGCCTGGCACGGTAAACCGACCACCCTGGAAGATTATATTGGCTGGCTGGGCGCTAACTTTGATCCGTCAATATCCTGGCAGGATCTGGAGTGGATCCGCGAGTTCTGGAAAGGACCGATGATTATCAAAGGGATTCTGGATGCAGAAGATGCGAAAGATGCGGTGAAATTCGGCGCCGACGGCATTGTGGTCTCTAACCATGGCGGCCGTCAGCTGGATGGCGTGCTGTCGACTGCGCGCGCTTTGCCGGCTATTGCCGATGCGGTAAAAGGTGATATCACCATTCTGGCTGATTCCGGTATTCGTAGCGGGCTGGATGTGGTCCGGATGATCGCCCTCGGCGCCGATAGCGTGCTGCTGGGGCGGGCATTTGTCTATGCGCTGGCCACCGCCGGTGAGGCCGGGGTGATTAATCTGCTGGAGCTGTTTGAAAAAGAGATGCGCGTGGCAATGACGCTGACCGGCGCCAAATCAATTAGCGAGATTGGCCGGCAGTCATTAGTGGCGTTGCCGCAGTAACGGCCGCTATCGGCAGGGGAGTCATGATATTCCCCTGCCGCAGCGCGCACTGCGTTCGCCGGATTTCCTGTTATGCAAATACCAGCTGCACTTTCGCCGCCAGATTTTTATCGCTGGCGGTCTCCAGCGCTTCTACCAACTGTTGCTGAGGAAACTCGGCAGACAGCAGCGGCAGTGGATTAATACGTCCGCTTTCCAGCCAGCGTACAGCGGTTTCAAACTCGTGGATAAAGCGGAATGAACCGGCCAGTTCGATCTCCTTCACCAGCAGCGGGCCCAGCGGAAACTCGGTGGAGGCGGCGCCCATGCCGAGTTGTACAATCCGTCCTTTTGGCCGGGTAAAACCAACGGTTGAGGCGATCGCCGCCGCCGCGCCGGAAGCTTCAAAGCAGATATCAAAATAACCGCCGTTTTCCTGCCATTTTGCCGTGATCTGCTGGTCAGTGGGATCGACCGCCGCAGTGGCGCCCATTTGCTGTGCCAGTTTACGACAACGCTCACTCATATCGGTGGCCACGATTTCCGCCGCACCGGCCGCCAGGGCGGCAGCAATCACCAGGCAACCAATCGGTCCGGAGCCGGTGACCAGCACCTTTTTCCCGACCAGATCGCCCGCCTGCCGAATAGCATGAATCGCTACCGCCAGCGGTTCGGCAAAGGCGATAACCCTGGCGTCCGCATCGTCGGCGTAGGGCACGCACTGAAAGGCATTGACCGCGACATAGTTAGCAAACCCGCCATTGACATGTGGGAAAAATTGCGCGCTGCCCATAAAGCGCATTTCACGACACAGGTTCTGTTTCCCTTCGAGGCAGAGCTGACAGTGGTTACAGGGTTGCGAAGGATTGACGGCGACCGCCTGGCCCACCCGCAGCCCACTGCCGGCTGGCGCCCCGGCAATGCGCCCGACAAATTCATGGCCGATAATCATTGGCTGCTTTAGTACCGACATCCCGGCGCGACCGTGCTGAAAATAATGGATATCGGAACCACAGATACCACCGCGTTCAACTTTAACCAGCACCTGTTGATCGCTGTACTCCAGCGTCCGCTGTTCATTGCGCACCTCATGGGCGGCGCTGACGACACTGGCGATAATTTCTTTACTCTGATTCATGGAAAATCCTTATGCTTTCGACGGTGTTTTAAACTGTTCCTGCGGGTTCTTTTCCGCGCTGTTGCTATGCGGCAGGGCAATTACTTCAATCTTGCCAACGAGGAACAGATAGGCGAGGAAACCGATTAACGCGACGGCGGCGATATACCACATCGCGTACTGGAAGTTGTTGGTATGCTGGAGGATCACGCCGATAACAATCGGACTGATAATGCCCGACAGGTTACCGAAAATATTCAGGAAGCCGCCGAGGGTGCCAATCATATGACGTGGGATAACATCACTGCACACCACCCAGCCGAGGTTGGAGAAGGCATTGGCAAAGAAGGCGACAGAAAGGATCGCAATCGCGATGGTTGGGCTCTGCTGGAAAAAGTTCACCAGCGCAATAGAGGTGGTGACCAGCAGACCCGACATTACCGGCAGTTTGCGTGCAAAGGTACGCGAGCGGCCTTTTTTCAGCAGCATATCGCTTAGCGTGCCGCCACACAGCACCCCGGCCATCGCCATCAGGTATGGGAACATGGCGCCGATACCGGCTTTGGCGATCGACAGGCCAAGTCCTTTTTCCAGATAGACAATAAACCAGGTCAGGAAGAAGTAGAGGGTAGAAGAGGCGGCGAACTGCGCGATAAACAGCCCCCAGATGGTGCGCTGACGCAGCACGTGTTTCACATCGATCCAGTTGACTCGGCTGCTGAAACCTTGCTGGTTGGCTGAGCCGTAACCACCGCCTTCGCGGATATATGTCAGTTCGGCTTCATTGGCGGTTTTACTGTGTTGCGGATCCCGATAGGCAATCAGCCAGTAGATGCCAAACACAATGCCCACGCCGCCGGAGAGATAAAACGACATCTCCCAGCCATATTCCGCCACGATAAATGACAGGAGCGGCGTCAGTAACGCCAGACCAATATACTGCGCACTGGAGTAAAATGCCGTGGCGCGTGCGCGCTCGTGGTCCGGGAACCAGTTCGCAATAATTTTGGTGTTAGAAGGAAAAGAGGGGGCTTCCGCCACACCAATCAGCGCCCGACAGACCAGCAGCATAATAAAGGAGGAGGTCGCGGTCGCGAACAGATGATGGGAGGAAAACCCCATCGCAAAGGTGAAGATGCTCCAGAGAACAATGGCGCTACCGTACAGAATGCGCGAGCCGACCCGGTCGAGAATATAACCGACCGGGATCTGGCTCATGGCGTAGAACCAGGTAAACATCGAAAACAGCAGACCCAGTTGCGTAGGCGACAGTTCAAACTGTCCCTGAATATGTGAGCCCGCCACGGCCAGATTGGCGCGGTCCATATAATTGATTGCCGTCACCACAAACAGCATCAACAGGATGGTCAGGCGGGAACGCGTAGGTTTTATCGTCATGATCATTTCCAGGCTGTAATGGTGTCAGGTGTACGGGCCGCCGACTGCGGGCTGGTAAAAGCGGTCAGTGCCGTCAGTAGCACCGCCAACACCAGAGAGCCGCCCATAAAGATATACGACGCTGCCGGACTGCCGGTCAGTCCGTTAAGGTAACCAACAATCCAGGCGCCGACGAATGATCCCAATGCGCCGAAGCAGACAACAAACGACATGGCGCCGGCGACTACGTTACGGGGGATCATTTCAGGAATGGCCGCAAAGAACGGGCCGTATGGGGTGTACATCGCGCCGCCGGCAATCACCAGCAGCCCCCAGGAGAGCCAGAAGTGGGTTGCGCCGAGGCTAAATGAGGCAATAAAGCACACCGCGCCAAGGCCGAGGAACAACAGCACAATCAGCTTCCTTTGCTGATACTTATCGGAAAACCATGAGGCAGCCAGCATCAGAGGAACCGCCAGCAAATAGGGCGCGGCGGAGAGCCAGCCGGTGGCGACAATGCCGAGACCTGACGCGGTCTTCAGCATCGAGGGCAGCCACATAATGAAACCGTACATGCCGATATTCCAGAAGAAGTGGATAAAGGCCAGCGCCAGCACTTTGGCGGATCGAAAGGCTTCGCGGTAGTTTTTGACCGGTTTAATACTCTGCTGCTCGGCGGCCAGCGCCGTTTCGATCTGATCCTTTTCAGCCGCTGTCAGCCAGTTTGCATCGCGGGGACGATCGGCATACACCAGCCACCAAATCACTGCCCAGAGAATGGCTGGCGCACCTTCAACAATAAACATGCCGCGCCAGCCAAGCGCCTGTACCAGATAGCCGGAGAGAATCGACATCCACAATACGGTGATCGGATTACCGAGAAACAGAAAGGTGTTGGCTTTGGAGCGCTCCTCACGGGTAAACCAGTGGCTGAGAAAGATCAGCATCGCGGGCATGACGACGCTTTCGGCCACGCCGAGCAGGAAGCGAATCAGCGCCAGCAATGCAATGTTATGCACCATGCCGGTCGCGGCCGCCAGTAATCCCCAGAGGATCAGACTGTAGAAAATCAGTTTCCTGGCCGAATGTTTTTCCGCGTAAATGCCGCCAGGGACCTGGAAAAAGAAGTAGCCGAGAAAAAATAGCGCGCCTAACAGCGAGGAGATCGCCGGGGTGATATTCAGATCTTCGGCCAGCCCGGCCGCCGCGCCAAAACCGTAGTTGGCGCGATCGAGATAGGCAAGACTGTAAGTAATAAAGGCGATGGGAATCAGTTTCCCCCAGCGGATAGCCGGTAATTTGCCTGCAATGGTGTGGTTCATTGGGCTTACCTCTGATTTCTCAGTATGTAGGGTACGAAGCCGAGTCTTAGCGCTCAGCTGCGGGTAAGGGTCGGCGTTTCAGGCGGCATTAGTGCTTTGTGGTTATCAGCCGCCGAAACCGGTTACAGCGTGGCCAGCCAGCCGCCATCGACGTAAATAATCTGGCCGTTCACATAATTTGACGCTTCTGATGCCAGGTAGATGGCGGTGCCGATTAGCTCTTCGGGTTTACCCCAGCGACCTGATGGATTGCTGTTGCGGACCCACTGATCAAACTCGCGGTTATCCACCAGCGCCTGATTCATATCGGTCAGGATATAGCCCGGACCGATGGCGTTAGACTGAATATTGTATTGCGCCCACTCTGCCGCCATGGATTTGGTCAGCAGCTTAATTCCCCCTTTCGCGGCGGTGTACGGCGCCACCGTGGCCCGGGCGGCCTCGCTGGTCAGAGAACCAATATTAATGATTTTGCCGCCACGCTGCCGCGCCACCATGCGTCGCGCCGCGGTGCGGGCAATCAGAAAAGCGCTGGTCAGGTTAACGTCCAGTACCCGTTGCCAGTCGCTGAGCGCCAGTTCCAGCATCGGTTTGCGGAACTGGATCCCGGCATTATTAATCACAATGTCCACGTGCACATTTTCTTCATCAAGTTGCTTAAACACGGCTTCGACCGCCGCTTCATCGGCAACGTTAAACAGAAAGCCGCGTGCGCTGGCTCCCTGGGTTTCCAGTGCGGCCAGCGCGCTTTGCATATGTTCCGCCTGAGTGCCGTTAATAATGACCGCAGCACCGGCCTGCGCCAGGCCCCGGGCGTAGGCGAATCCAAGGCCGCGTGTTGAACCGGTAATCAGCGCGGTTTTACCGGCAAGAGAGAAGAGGGAAGGCATAATGGCTCCAGATAGTAATCATGTAACATGACTAACAAGTTGTGGTATTTAGATTTACGTGATGAAAGGATAATGAGCAATATGAAGATAAAAAAAATGTCGCACAGGTCACAAATATCCACTGTATGTTATGCGGGTAACTTAAATTAATTCCTTTAAAACATTAACTTAACTGTTAAGTGTGACGTTCTTCACAAAATAAAAATGGCTGTAATAAAGCCTTGCCAACGGGTAAATGACAATGCTAAAAATAGCGCTTACTTGTAGGACAGGGTCTGAATAGTCTACTTACTCCCGCTGCCATTTATGCTTTACAGTAAGCAAAACACGGGCAAAGCGGTAAGATAACAGCCAGCCTGACCGCAGATTAAGGAATAACGTGACTCTGGAAAGCGTGCAAAAGCATAACGTCGTAGACGTTATCTATGAACAAATGAAGCAAAATATCCAGAATAGTGTCTGGGATCCGGGCTGTAAGTTGCCGTCCGAGGCAGAGCTGGCAGCCACGTTTAATGTCAGTCGGGTGAGTGTGCGCAGCGCGGTTCAGAAACTGCGTGACCTTGGGGTGGTGATCACCCATCAGGGGAAGGGCACCTGGGTGACGCGCGATATTGCCCGTTATGACGCCTTTAACGATAACCAGCCGATTTTGCATCTGTCACAGGAAGAGTTTGAAGATATGCGGGTGTTTCGCCAGACGGTGGAGTTCCGCTGTATGGAGCTGGCGGTAAATAACGCGACCGATGCTGATATCAGGCAGCTGGAGCAGGCGCTGAATCGTATGCTGGTGAGTAAAGATGACTATAAAAAATACTCGCAGGCTGACTACGATTTTCACCTGGCGATTGTTAAAGCCTCCCATAACAAAGTGTTTATCCATGTGATGGAGTCGCTAAAAAATATTTATATTCACTACCTTGAAGAGCTCAACCGGGTGCTGGGGATCACGCTGGAGAGCGTGGAAGCGCATATTAAAGTGTTTATGTCGTTGAAAAACCGTGATGCAAGCACCGCCCGTGAAACCCTGAATCGCGCGATGGCACATAATCTGGATGCTATCGGAGAAGCGAAACGGATTGATAAATAATTCCTCGTAAAAGCCTTGTAAAAAGGCTTTTATTTGCTCTGAACTTGTAGGACATCATACATGATTCTGTTTATCCGGAGATCGCTATGGAAACGTTGAAAATCACCAATGTAAAAGCGCTGCTTACTGCGCCAGGCGGCATCGACCTGGTGGTGGTAAAAGTGGAAACTAATCAGCCCGGGCTGTATGGGCTGGGATGCGCAACTTTTACCCAGCGTATCTTCGCGGTAGAAGCGGCGATTGAAAACTATATGAAACCGTTTCTGCTGGGGAAAGATCCCTTACGCAATGAAGATATCTGGCAGTCGGCGGCGGTCAGCGGTTACTGGCGTAGCGGACCGGTGATGAACAACGCCTTGTCAGGCATTGATATGGCGTTGTGGGATATTAAAGGCAAAGTCGCTGGCCTGCCGGTGTATCAGCTGCTGGGCGGTAAGTGCCGTGACGGTATTGCCCTCTATCGTCATTGCGACGGCGCCGATGAAGTGGAAGTGGAAGATAATATTCGCGCGCGCATGGAAGAGGGCTACCAGTATGTACGTTGTCAGATGGGAATGTATGGCGGTGCCGGCACCGAGGATCTGAAACTGATTGCCGGTAAACTGGCGCGGGCGCGCAATATTCAGCCAAAGGTGTCGCCGCGCCACCAGACCCCGGGTATCTATTTTGACCCTGACGCCTATGCGCGTGCGGTGCCACGGCTGTTTGATCACTTACGTAATAAGCTCGGCTTTGGCGTGGAGTTTATTCACGATGTACATGAACGTATTACCCCGGTGGCATCGGTACAGCTGGCGAAAAGTCTGGAAGCCTATCAGCTATTTTTCCTTGAGGATCCGGTGGCGCCGGAAAATCTCGACTGGTTAAAAATGATCCGGGCGCAAAGCAGCACGCCGATTTCAATGGGTGAGCTGTTTACCCACGTTAACGAATGGAAACCGCTGATTCAGCAGCAACTGATCGATTATATTCGTTGCCATGTCAGTACTATCGGCGGCATCACGCCGGCGAAGAAACTGGCGACCTATGCCGAAATCCACGGCGTGCGCACCGCATGGCATGGCCCGGGGGATATCTCACCGGTAGGGGTGGCGGCAAATATGCATCTGGATATGAGTGTGACTAACTTTGGTATTCAGGAATACACGCCGGTTAATGATGCGCTAATGGAAGTGTTCCCGGGTTGTCCTGAAATCGATCGTGGTTACGCTTATCTCAGCGACCGCCCGGGGCTGGGCGTGGATATTGATGAAGAAAAAGCGCGGCGCTATCCGGTTATCGGTGGTCTGCCGGACTGGACCAATGCACGTCTGCCGGATGGTTCAGCGGCACGACCTTAATTGTCTGCATTAACTCATCCGCGCCGCGGCGCGGATTATCTGCCAGCCGACCCAGAGTTAACCTCACGATTTATTCTTTCGATGCTATTACCCGCCTGTTATTTATCGAACGGCCTAACCGATTGTATTTGATCGCCAGGACTCATGGCGACGGTTTTATCCGCCAATAAAAACCGCTCAAATCGCTTTGTTTATTGAACGCGCGGCGAAACAGCTGATCACCGGCCAGCATGCCGGGAAGAGCAATGTCATTCAGCCCAGCTGGCTGAATCTGCAGATCTCCGCTGCCGCACCAGCGCTGGAGGGGTCGCCGCAATGGATGCTGGCAGATGCCATTAGCGGTCACTATTTTAAACTCAATAGCAGCGCGATCCGCCTGCTATGCCACTGGTCATTAGGTGATGGGGCACAAGTGCTGCAGGCGGCCAATCAGCAGCCAGGCATTCCTCCCGGCGCTGAGGCGTTGGAAACCTGCTGCGTTATCTGTTGCCGCTGATATTGCTGGCCGGGGTGTTTTTGGTTAGCCGGAACTGGCCGCGCGCTCACCGTTCATTTCCCTATTTGTTCAGTATCGAGGGCATGATCGCCTTCGCCTGTATACTGGTGGTGGCAAACATTTGCCCATCACTTTATACCCCAGCGCATCCGGGCTGAAGGGCGGCGAGGCTTCCGCTGCTGTTTGCCTGGACAGAAATAGCGCCACATCCTCGTTGCGCCTATTGCCAGCGGAATTCATCATCATCGGTCACCCGTGCCGACGCAGAAATAACGCCATAAAAAGCATAAGCGGAAATGGGTATCATTGATCGAAAATAAGGAATTATTACGCCGATTACTGACGTAAATAACTTATGTTATTTATGGCAATGCTATTTCGTTTTTTGTGGTTAGCAATTTTTGTCGCAGCGTTATAGTGGGCGAAATCGGTTTTTAATTAATAGCACGACTGGGGGACTATCACCTTATTTCCGTGGTCGATATTATTTATATTAAGGAGTCATTATGCATCTTGCCCGTTTTCCCCGCGTTCATCTTGGCCATTTCCCCACCCCGATTGAACCGCTGGAAAATCTTTCGCGTTTATTAGGCGGCCCTCACATCTGGATTAAACGTGATGATGCCACCGGGTTGGCCACCGGCGGAAATAAAACCCGCAAACTGGAGTTTTTACTGGCGGATGCGCTGGAAAAAAAAGCCGACGTGATTATTACCCAGGGCGCGACCCAGTCGAACCATGTGCGCCAGACCATTGCTGGCGCCGCCAGGCTGGGTCTGGCCAGTAAAGTGTTACTGGAACAGCGCGTGACGGATTTTGGCGAAGACTATCAGCGCTCCGGCAACGTGTTATTGGATCAATTACTCGGCGGCGAGATTGTCGCGCATTTGCCGGCCGGCAGTGATATGCAGCAGGCGATGGAACAGTATGCCAGCGGGTTGCGTGAACAGGGGTTGCGCCCTTATATCATTCCCGGCGGCGGGTCGAACCCGATCGGTGCGCTGGGCTACGTTGCCTGCGCGCAAGAGCTGCTGTGGCAGTCGGCGCAGCGGCGTTTACGGCTCGATCATGTGGTGCATGCCACCGGCAGCACCGGTACTCAGGCCGGGCTGGTTGCCGGTTTCACTGCCGCCAATAGCCAGGTTCCGGTGCTCGGCATCAGCGTGCGCGCGCCAAAAGCGCAGCAGGAGGAAAATGTCTGGAATCTGGCGTCGCGCACCCGTGAATTACTCGGCGTGGCGGGTGAGTTGCCGCGGGAAGCGGTGGTGGCGAACAGTGACTATGTCGGCGACGGCTATGGTTTGCCGACGGAAACCATGCTGGAAGCATTAACGCTGCTGGCCCGGCATGAGGGGATTTTGCTGGACCCGGTCTATTCCGGCAAAGGGATGGCCGGGCTGATCGATCTGATCCGCAGAGGCCACTTCCGTCCGGATGAAAATGTGGTGTTTATTCATACCGGCGGGGCGGCGGGGCTGTTTGGCTACCGCCAGCTACTGGCGTCGGCCCTCAGCCATGAGTAAGCGGTTCCTGCTGGGGATCCTCGGCGGGATGGGGCCGCTGGCGACGGTCGATCTGATGTATAAACTGCTGGCGGCTACGCCGGCGGACAGTGACCAGCAGCAGATGCCGATGGTGGTCTGGAACGTGCCGCAGGTGGCCGATCGCCAGCAAGCGCTGGCAGGGGGTGGGCGCTCGCCGTTACCGCAGTTGCTGCAGGGAATTGCACGGCTGAATCAGGCGGGGGCGTCACAT
This sequence comes from Pantoea sp. B65, assembly GCF_047308185.1. NCBI lineage: Bacteria > Pseudomonadati > Pseudomonadota > Gammaproteobacteria > Enterobacterales > Erwiniaceae > Pantoea > Pantoea sp. B65. The sequence continues at coordinate 312,863 of NZ_JAHXPU010000036.1, read as the reverse complement.
ATTGTGATCGCCTGCAATACCGCGCATCACTGGTTTGCGGCGCTGTCCGCTGCCAGCGCCGCGCCGATCCTGCATATTGCTGATGCCAGCTTAGCGGCGCTGCTGCAGCGCGACGTGCCGCCACGACGGGCCGGCGTTATCGCCACTCAGGGCACGCTGGACGGAGGATGGTTCCAGCAGCGGTTGCAGCAGCGCAATATTGCGGCGGTATTGCCGACGCCGCAGGAACTACAGCAGCTGTTTGTCCCCGGATGCTATGCGGTGAAACGCGGTGAAATGGCGTTAGCCGCGCAATTGCTAACCGAAGCTGGCCTGGCGCTGAAAGCCCGAGGAGCAGAACTGCTGATTCTGGCCTGTACTGAAGTACCGGTTGCGCTGCAGTCCATCCGCTCACCGTTACTGCAGGATGCTATCGATCCGACCGACGCCCTCGCGCGCCAGTGCGCGGCCATCTGGCAACAACAGCGTCATGCTGAAGCGGGCTAAATGCCGGGACGGTTTTTTTCCAGCTCGCGGAACTGCTGCCAGCTGTTATCGTCAATCATAATGCCAGCGGCGCGGCGCAGACGTTAGCAAAGTGGAGGGAGACCAGTCCCGCCGCCGCGACCTGTTCCGCCCTGGCGCCAATACGTCCCGGATGGTGTGATTCGGCAACACCGACAATCGCTACGCCATACTGCTGCGCGCGGGCGATCCCGGCGACCATCGCCTGATAACCGATATGCTGGCCAAAGCCATGCTCACCGTGAAAGGAGAGTAACGGCCCTTCATCACGCAGGATCCGCAACTCTCCGTGTGGATTCAGTTCGCCAGCCTGGATGGCCTTTCTGGATGGCCTTTAAGTAGCGCGGCAACAGGGTTACGCCATGAGAATCATGACCTTTAAGCGACGCTTCCACCACATTATCCGCCACCTGTCGGGTTATCTCCGGCGCGGTATTGGCATCGATCAGGTGGGTTGGTAGCAGATTGCGTATAGTTTGATGGCTGACCAGCGGCATAAGGATCCTTAGCGTCACTATTAACCCTGTGGTTAATATGGGAATAACTGAGCGCAGCGACTATAGTCCCGTCGTTTTATTAACAGAACGATAAAAAATAACTTAGCTTTACTGCGGAGTGAATAAGCATCCAATAATCACGGCGTGAATAAACTATTGCGCTGTGATTGCTGTTTTTTGCATAAGCAAAGCAAATTAAATCATTTCTTTTTTAGTCAGTGGACGAACAAGCTTTTGCTTAGACGAAAATAGATTATCTCCGGGGAAAATAAGTGAAACAATTAAATAACATACTGGGGCGCGGTATTATCGCGCTGGTAGTTGCCGGTTTAAGTCAAACGGTCCAGGCCGAAGGAAAAATCAGTATTGCGCAGCAGTTTGGCATTGGTTATTTGATTCTTGATGTGGTGCGTGACCAGCAGCTAATCGAAAAAGAGGGCAAAAAAGAGGGGCTGGATATTGAAGTGGACTGGCGCACCCTGTCAGGCGCTACCGCGATGAATGAAGCACTGCTCTCCAATGCGCTGGATGTCGCCTCCGCCGGGGTGCCGCCGATGCTCACTCTGTGGGATCGCACCCGTGGACGACAGAATGTGAAGGCGATTGCCGCGCTCGGCTCAATGCCGAATTACCTGTTGAGCAATAATCCGGCGGTGAAAAGCGTAAAAGACCTCAGCGAAAAAGACCGTATTGCCGTGCCTGCTGCTGGCGTCGGTTTCCAGTCACGTACGTTGCAGATTGAAACCGCGAAACTGTACGGCAAAGACGACTACAAACGCTTTGATAATATCAGCGTCAGTCTGCCGCACCCGGACGCCAGCGCGGCGTTGATCGCCGGCGGTTCGGAGATTACCACGCATTTTTCCAGCCCGCCTTTCCAGTATCAGGCGCTGGAGCACAGCAACGTGCATAAAATTCTCAGCTCCTATGACGTGCTGGGCGGTCAGGCCACGTTTAATGTGCTGTATACCACGCAAAAATTTCATGATGAGAATCCGAAAACCTATCGCGCGTTTTATCGCGCGTTAAGTGAAGCGGCAAAAATAATTAATGCTGATAAAAACCAGGCGGCAGAAACCTATCTGCGGGTGGAAAAATCGCGCCTGCCGTTACCGCTGGTGCAGAAAATTGTTAACGATGCGGAAATCAGTTTTACCGTGTCACCCGAACGTACCTGGGTTTATGCCGATCAGCTGCATGAACTTGGCGTGCTGAAAAATAAAGCGCAGTCATGGAAAGACTATTTCTTCAATGAAGCCTGGGAAAATCCCGGCAGCTGAATCCGCAGCGAAGGAGAAGAAAATGGAACAGACAACGCCAGTGGCGCCATTGTTGCAGGTCAGAACGGTGGATATCGAATATCGCACTCATCAGCGGCGGGTGCGCGCCACGCACGATGTCAGTTTTGATGTCTGGCCCGGCGATCGCTTTATTTTGCTCGGGCCGTCGGGGTGTGGCAAATCAAGCCTGCTCAAAGCGGCCGGTGGATTTCTCACTCCGCGCAGCGGTGATATTACCCTGGATGGCGTCACCATCAGGGGGCCTGGCCCGGAACGTATGATGGTGTTTCAGGAGTTTGATCAGTTACCGCCGTGGAAAACCGTGCTGGAGAACGTTATGTTCCCGCTGCTGGCCAGTCGCAAAGCAGATAAAGCCGGGGCGCGTGAGCGGGCGCTGCATTTTCTCAATAAAGTGGGGCTCGCGGGTTTTGCCGATGCAATGCCGCATACGCTCTCCGGCGGCATGAAACAGCGCGTAGCGATCGCCCGCGCGCTGGCGATGAAACCGCGCATCTTATTAATGGATGAACCTTTTGCCGCCCTGGATGCCCTGACGCGGCGCACCATGCAGGAGGAGTTGCTGACATTATGGCATGAGGAGCATTTTACTCTGCTGTTTGTCACCCACTCCATTGAGGAAGCGCTGGTGGTGGGTAGCCGCATTCTGGTGCTCTCTCCGCATCCCGGACGGGTGCGGGCCGAGCTTAATTGCCATCAGTACAGCCATAATGATTTTGGCAGCGCGGAATTTCAGCACGCCGCCCGGCATATTCACCATTTACTGTTCCCGGCGGCGCTGCCTGCGGACGGCCATCATCAGACACAGGAGCGCGTTTATGTCCCGGCAACCCTTCATTCGTCCTGAATATGAACATCAACTGGCTCCCCTGCGCGATTTGCCGCTGGAGGTGCCGCTGCCGTTGCGACAGCGTCTGTGGAATCAGACCTGGCTACGCAAAACACTGATCGTACTGCTGGTGCTGATCGCCTGGGAAGCGGCGGCGCGCATCCAGCAGAACGATTTAATGCTGCCGGGGGTGTTACAAACCTTCCGCGCATTTGTAGAAGATATGCGCAGGGGCGAACTGCCGGAAAAAGTGGTTAACTCACTGAGTACCTTGCTGAAGGGCTATGTTATCGGCAGCCTTCTGGCGCTGGTCGCCAGCGCGCTGGCGATTTCCACCCGCTTCGGGCGCGATTTGCTTAGCACGCTGACCGCAATGCTGAATCCGCTGCCGGCAATTGCACTGCTGCCGCTGGCGCTCTTGTGGTTTGGACTGGGCAACGTCAGCCTGATTTTTGTGCTGGTGCATTCAGTGATGTGGCCGATTGCGCTAAATACCTGGTCCGGCTTCAGTAGCGTACCGGACACGCTGCGCATGGCGGGGCAAAACTATGGGCTGAGAGGCCCGCGCTATGTGCTGATGATTCTGATCCCGGCATCGCTGCCGTCGATCCTTGCCGGGCTAAAAATTGGCTGGGCCTTCGCCTGGCGTACGCTGATTGCGGCTGAGCTGGTGTTTGGCGCCTCAAGCGGCCAGGGAGGGTTGGGGTGGTATATTTTCCAGAACCGTAATGAGTTATTTACCGACCGGGTATTTGCCGGATTGCTAACGGTGATTGCGATTGGGTTACTGGTGGAGGGGGTGGTTTTTGCCACGCTGGAGAAAGCCACAGTGCGACGCTGGGGAATGCAGCGTCAGTGACGAACTTTCCGTCAGCAATGGCTGAAATTTTTCATCTGGCGTTAATCGATATAATATTTTGCGCAGTTTCGTGACCTGGGGTGATAATTATCATGAGTAGCTATTTGGCCGGCTGAAAATATCCTTTCGCCACTATTTCCGTGCCGGGCGTTGTATTTTCTCTGCCTGCGTCAGCAGCGCAGATCAGAGTATTATTGGTGTAACATCTTTTCTGGCGTTATTATACCTCCTTTGGCAGCGTGCTGTCTGTCAATGCAGAGGATGTGCCATGGCTTTATCTGACTCGCCCGCTGGAGATAACCCACGGCAGGATGCCACGTCGGGCCGGATCTCCGGGCTGGCGCTATTGGTTGCCAGCGCGTTTTTTATGGAGTTTCTCGACGGAACCGTTATTGCGACCGCGCTGCCGGATATGGCCCGGGCGTTTGGCGTTTCAGCCATTGATCTTAATATCGGGATTAGCGCCTATCTGTTGACGCTGGCGGTATTAATCCCCGCCAGCGGCTGGCTGGCGGAGCGCTTCGGCGCCCGAACGATCTTTAGCCTCGCGTTGTTTATTTTTACCCTCTCATCCCTGTTCTGTGGACTGACGCATAACGTTACGGAATTTGTCCTGATGCGTATTTTGCAGGGGATCGGCGGCGCCATGATGGTGCCGGTAGGGCGGCTGGTGGTGCTACGTACCACGCCAAAAGATCAGCTGATCAAAGCCATTGCCACCCTGACATGGCCGGCGCTGGTGGCGCCGATTCTCGGCCCGCCGCTGGGGGGGTTTATTACTACCTACGTCAGCTGGCACTGGATTTTCTTTCTCAATGTCCCCCTTGGCGTTATCGCCATCATCCTGGCGTTGCGCATGATGCCCAATCAGTCTACGGAGCAGCGGCGACCTTTTGACCTTATCGGTTTTGTTTCCATCGGGATCACCATGCTCTGCCTGGTGGCAGGTCTGGAGATGTTCAGCCAGCAAAATATCAATCTGGTGAATGGCCTGCTGCTGATGGTGGCGGGTCTGCTGGCGCTGGTCTGGGCAACAAGACATCTGTTGCGAGCCAGCACACCGCTGATCCGCCTGCGTTCGCTGGCGGTGCCCTCATTTCGCATTACTATGCGCGGTGGCTTTGTGCTGCGCGCCACCATCAGCTCTGCGCCTTTTATGTTGCCGCTGATGTTTCAGGTCGGATTTGGTATGGACGCGTTTCACGCCGGATCGCTGGTGCTGGCGGTATTTGCCGGCAATCTGGCGATGAAGCCGGCCACGACGCCATTGATTCGCTACTTTGGTTTTAAAAAATTGCTGGTGGGCAACGGCATCCTCTGCGTGTTGTCGCTGCTGTTTTGTGCCTGTTTAACGCCGCAATCGCCGCGCATCCTGACTCTGCTGCTGCTGTTCTGGGGCGGACTCAGTCGTTCAATGCAATTTACCGGCATCAGTTCGCTGGCGTTTGCTGAAGTCCCGCCCCAGGAGATGAGTTCCGCCAACACGCTATTCAGTACCTCGCTTCAGCTGGCCAACGGTCTTGGGGTGACGCTGGGAGCGCTAAGTATTCGCCTCGGCGGCTGGTTAACCGACTGGCTGGCTCTCCCCGCGGGCGAGGGGATGGCCTTCAGACTGGGGTTTGTCGTGATTGCGCTGATAACCGCAATCGCACTCTGTGATATCGTCAGGCTGGCGCCGGCGGCGGGCAGCAATGTTTCCCAACCGGCGAAAGAGCGTGGTTGATGGCACTCTGCCAGCGTTAACCGTCGCTGGCGGGGCGCCTGGCTGGCGCCAGAGAAGCCGTTCCCGCAGCAATTTATTCTGGTTTTATTTATTTACATCAAAGAATAGCGATCGGGTCGTCGCTATGGTGAAGTTTCGCCCTGGAAAAACCTTCCAGGTTAATCGCTTAATTATCCTGCTGGTGGGAAGGTCAAATTTATGACAAATAAACAGGCAATACTTTCGCTGGATGGACAGGATGCCATTCCGCTGGACCTTGTGGCCGGGACGCTGGGGCGCAGTGGTGTGGATATCACTCCCTTTGAACAGCAGGGGTTGTGCAGTTTTGATGCCGGGTTCACGAATACCGCCGGCTGCAAATCAGCCATCTCGTATATCGATACCGATAACAGTATTTTGTTGCACCGCGGCTTTCCGGTGGGGCAACTGGCCGAACAGTGCGATTTTCTTGAGGTCGGCTACATCCTGCTATATGGCGACGCCCCTGATGAGGCGCAGTACCAGACATTCAGGGAATCGATCACCCGTCATACGCTGATTAACGAACAAATGGCGCGGATGTGTAGTGGTTTTCGCCGAGACTCACATCCGATGGCGCTGATGTGCGCGCTGGTGGGGGCGCTGGCGGCGTTCTATCATGATGTACTGGATATTGATAATACCGCACACCGCGAGCTGGCGGCCACCCGCCTGCTGTCAAAAATGCCAACGCTGGCGGCAATGAGCTACAAATATTCGATTGAGCAACCGGCTAATTATCCGCGCAACTCGCTCTCTTATGCCGGTAATTTTCTCCATATGTTGTTTGCGGTACCGGCCGAGAAATATGTGGTCAATCCGGTTATTGAGCGGGCGATGAATCAGATCCTCGTTCTGCATGCCGATCACGGTCAGTGTGCGTCGACCACAACAGTGCGCGCCGCCGGCTCTTCGGGGGCGAACCCGTTTGCCTGTATCGCTGCGGGTCTGGCATCACTCTGGGGGCCGATGCACGGCGGCGCGAATGAAGCCTGTATGCGCATGCTGGAAGAGATCCAAACGGTGGATCAGATCCCGGCATTCCTCAGCCGGGCGAAAGCACAGCCCGATGCCTTCCGGCGTTTGGGTTTTGGTAACTCGCGTTATCGCAATTTTGATCCGCGCGCCGCGATTATGCGCGAAACGTGCCGCACGGTGCTCAGTGAGTTAGGTATGGCTGACAGCCTGTTGCAGGTGGCAATGGCGCTGGAAAACGTATCAATGAGCGATCCCTATTTCATTAATAACGGTCTCTACCCAAGTGTTGATTTCTATACTGCGGTGATCCTCAAGGCAATGGGGCTGCCTTCGTCGATGTTTGTCGTCGTCACGGCAGTTGGCCGCACGCTGGGCTGGATTGCACACTGGAATGAAATGCACAGCGAGCCGCTAAAAATCTATCGTCCGCGCCAGGTGTATGTGGGTGAACAGCCGCGCGACTATGTTTCCCGTCGCAATGCCGCTGCGCGATAAGCGACTTGCTTATCGGCAACCGGAAAATGCTCCCGTCGGGGAGCATTATTGTTGTGCGAGTGAGGGTATAGGGTATAAATATTCGCCAGTTTGCAGGTTATTATAATGTTAGTTTTATGTTTATAAAATGCTATTTTATTTCCTGCTGTCTTCACCTTCGGGTTACAAATATACCTCTGCAGAGTGATCTTCATCATAATTACGTCGTGCCTTTCTGTTTTTATATTTATTACTATTGCTGGCTGCCTTTTTTAAATATTTCAATTATTCATTCACGGTGCTTTAGTAACTAAAGTTATCGTAATTAATTCTCCTTCTTTGCCGATGTACGAGGTGATCCGCGTAGAACCTGCATATTTTGAAATAAGAATGGAGAATTGCGATTTATGAAGAGGATAATGATTTGTTTCGAGAACCTGAAAGTTGGCAGAAAACTGGCGCTGGGTTTTGGGCTGGTTTTGCTACTTAGCGTAGCGGTGGCACTCTGTGGCATAAAAAATCTGCAAGATATTGCAGAACGTGCCGGAAAAGTCAGTCAGTTAAAGATGATTACTGACCACTTCGCGCTGGCAAAGGATGCCAGACTGCAATATGTCAAAACCCATGACGAGCAGTTTGTTGCCATCAATGAAGAAAATATCCAGCGTGTCGATGAAAAAATAGCCACACTGCAAGCGTTTCACTGGCACGCTGAACAGCAAGCCATGCTGCGCACCTTACCCGATGCGATCAAAGCTTACCGTGATAAGCGCACGGAAACCGTCAGTGAAACCCGTAAGCGTAAGAGCATCGCCAGCGACTTTGTGATGACCAAAGAGCTGGCGGAGATTAATCGCCTGGCGCAATCCTATCCGGCGCATTCCGTTACCGCTAATGCGCTGAATGATCTCAGCAAACACCTGAATGAGGTGGCGATACGTGTCACTCTGCTGGAATTGCAAAATTCGGCTGAAGCGCAGCAGGCTTTAGGGCAGTTTATAGCTGAATCGGTTCAACTTATTGCAGCGGTGCAATCACAGGTCAGTGCTGAAGATGCGCAAACGCTGAGCGGCATTGCGCGCGCCATATCGGCGAAGCAGGAGGGTGCACAGGCTTATCTTGCTTCGTATCTTGCCGAACAACAAGCGACGAAATTGCTTGCTAAGGCCGGGGCAGAATTAACCACGGGAAGTAATGCCCTTTTTGCTGAAGAGCTGGAGGCGATGCATTCCGATATTAACCAGGCGATGCTGTGGATGTCATTAATTCTGGCGGTATCGGTGGTATCAGGTGTGGTAATCGCATCGATTATCAGCCGTCAAATCACCCAGCCATTATCAGCCACTTTACGCGTGGCCAGAGAGATCGCCGGCGGCGATCTGCGGGCAGATCTTAAAACCTCACGCCGCGATGAACTGGGAGAACTGATGCAGGCAGTCGGCGAGATGAGCACCGATCTGCGCCGCATTATTGGTGATATTCGCAGTGGCGTGTCGCAGGTGAGTCACGCTTCGGCAGAGATAGCGGCGGGGAATAATGATTTGTCGGCACGGACGGAAGAGCAGGCGGCGGCGCTGGAAGAAACCGCTGCCAGCATGGAACAGCTTACCGCAACGGTGAAACAGAACGTCGACAATATTCATCATTCCAGCCAGCTGGCGCAAACCACCTCCGAAACGGCCAACAAAGGGGGGCAGCTGGTCAGCCATGTGGTGAAAACCATGAATGAGATCACTACCAGTTCGGGGAAAATCGCCGAAATTACTACGGTCATCAATAGCATTGCTTTCCAGACGAATATTCTGGCGCTTAATGCCGCCGTGGAAGCAGCACGTGCCGGCGAGCAGGGGCGCGGTTTCGCGGTGGTGGCCAGTGAGGTGAGAAACCTTGCCCAGCGAAGCGCGCAGGCGGCAAAAGAGATCGAGCAGCTGATTGGCGAATCTGTCGGACGCATCAGCGCCGGATCGGCACTGGTCGAACAGGCAGGATCCACTATGCATGATATTGTCAGCTCTATCGGCAATGTTACTGAGATTCTTAACGAAATTTCGCAGGCATCTGATGAACAAAATCGGGGTATTTCACAGGTGGGCGTCGCAATTGTCGAAATGGACAGCGTAACCCAGCAAAATGCCGCGCTGGTGGAGCAATCATCTGCTGCTGCTCACGCCTTACATGATCAGGCGAAGCATCTGGCGGGTTCTGTCGCGCGTTTTATCACCGAATAATTGCCGATGCTCCCGCCAGGGAGCATTTCAAACGGTCAACCGCATGATAAATTAGTATTATTAGCAGACAGATTAATTCTGTGGTGGCAGAGGGACATCTACGCCACCGTAAAAAGAAAATCTCCTGATTATCTTCGTGGTGACATCTATCAAATGCCGTGACATTTTTCCTTAATAAAACACAGATGATAGTTGATAATTATCAACTGGCCAGCAAGCGCACCTGCTATGGTTATTCCCTGCCAGCGCTATCCTGAGGCAAATAAATCCTGGTATCATTGCGCTACCACCTCTGCTGATAAAACTCAGGGGAAACGGTTATCCGCGGGTTTGTTATGCATCTGTTAAGCCTGCGGCGCAGATTGTTTCTTCCCCAATCAATAATTTTGAAGCAGATCACAATTATTAATTTCATGCTGGTCAGCGGATTGTAACCGTGGCGCATTCCACTGATAATGTTACCGATAACATGTTACCGGTAACTTTCACGCTAATTCTGTCGCGGTGTGATCTGCCGGTAACAACGGCGAAGCTAACACTGTTGGTAGCTTTACCCCGCCATAGCGCTAGGTATTCACTCCTGGAGGTCAGTCGTGACCCATAATCAAAATCGCATTTACATCCTGATGGGGGTTTCCGGTAGCGGAAAATCGGCGGTTGCCAGTGCCGTTGCTCGCCAGTTGTCTGCCGGTTTTCTTGATGGCGATTTTTTGCATCCGCGCAGTAATATTTTGAAAATGGCCAGCGGGGAGGCACTGGATGATAGCGATCGCGCGCCCTGGCTGGCAGCCCTTAACGACGCGGCTTTCGCCATGCAACGTACCCATTCCGTATCGATCATTGTTTGCTCCGCGCTGAAAAAAAATTATCGCGATCGGTTGCGCGCCGGCCATAGCAATCTGTCGTTTATCTATCTGCAGGGGGATTTCCCGCTGATTGAACAGCGCATGGTTGCGCGTCGCGGTCATTTCTTTAAGCCGCAAATGTTGATCTCGCAGTTTGCCGCGCTGGAACAACCTGGCGCTGAAGAACGCGATGTGATGGCGATCGATATCAGTCAACCACTTGCCGCGGTGATCGCCGAAACTCTGCAGCATATTCAGGGTGTTTAGCCGCAGCAGGACTGTGCCTGAATACCGTGACGAGAACCGCTGCTGCGGTGCGATCAGCGGCATGATTTTTTACGCTGTTTTAAAAAACCTGTGAGGACGATATGGTTAACGAAACCTTATCCCGTGTAACACAACGCATTACCGAACGTTCTGCCGCAAGCCGCGCCGCCTATCTGGCACGCATCGAGTCTGCCCGTTCGCAAACGGTGCATCGTGCCCAGCTGGCTTGCGGTAATCTGGCTCACGGTTTTGCCGCCTGCCAGCCTGACGACAAAAGCGCACTGAAAAATATGGTGCGCAGCGATATCGCGATTATCACCGCATACAACGATATGCTTTCCGCGCATCAGCCCTATGAGCATTATCCGCAGCGTCTGAAGGCCGCACTGAAAGCCGTTGGCGCTGTCGGTCAGGTTGCCGGTGGCGTACCTGCCATGTGCGACGGGGTGACTCAGGGACAGGACGGTATGGAGTTATCGCTGATGAGCCGCGACATTATCGCCATGTCTGCGGCGATTGGTTTGTCGCACAATATGTTCGACGGGGCACTGTACCTCGGTATTTGCGACAAGATTGTCCCCGGATTAGTGATGGCTGCGCTCTCTTTCGGTCATCTGCCCGCGCTGTTTGTTCCCGCCGGACCGATGAGTAGTGGCCTGCCGAATAAAGAAAAAGTGCGTGTGCGCCAGTTGTACAGCGAAGGCAAGGCTGACCGTCAGGCATTGCTGGAGGCGGAAGCGGCTTCGTATCATGGCATCGGTACCTGCACCTTTTATGGCACCGCCAATACCAATCAGATGGTGATGGAAGTGATGGGGTTGCATCTGCCGGGCGCGTCCTTTGTGCCGCCGGATACCGCCTTGCGCGACGCGCTAACTGACGCTGCGGCGCGTCAGGTGACGCGTCTGACCGAAACCAGCGGGAACTATCTGCCGATCGGTCAGTTGGTAAATGAAAAAACGTTGGTAAACGGTATGGTTTCATTGCTGGCCACCGGGGGCTCGACCAATCTGACCATGCATATGGTGGCAATGGCGCGGGCGGCGGGCATTATTATTAACTGGGATGATTTCTCCGAACTGTCTGATGCGGTGCCGTTGTTATGCCGCATCTACCCGAATGGTCCGGCGGATATTAATCAATTCCAGGCTGCTGGCGGTGTACCACTGGTGGTACGTGAACTGCTCAACAATGGGCTGTTACATCAGGACGTAGATACCGTGGCCGGTTTCGGCCTCGATCGTTATACCCGGGAACCCTGGCTCGATGAGGGGCAACTGGCCTGGCGGGAAGGGGGTGAAAGCTCACTCGATAGCAAGGTTATCGCCAGTGTCGCTCAGCCATTCGAACATCACGGCGGCACCAAAGTGCTGTCGGGTAATCTGGGCCGCGCGGTAATGAAAACCTCGGCGGTACCTGAAGGTAACCAGATTATCGAAGCGCCGGCGGTGGTTTTCGAAAGCCAGCATGACATTGTGCCGGCATTCGAAGCCGGAAAGCTAAATCACGATTGTGTGGTGGTGGTCCGTTTCCAGGGACCCCAGGCGAATGGCATGCCAGAGTTGCATAAACTAATGCCGCCATTGGGGGTGTTAATGGATCGCGGTTTTAAAGTGGCGCTGGTAACGGATGGTCGCTTATCGGGAGCTTCCGGCAAAGTGCCTTCTGCGATTCACGTCACGCCTGAGGCCTGTAGTGGCGGCATGCTGGCTAAGGTACAGAACGGCGACATGATCCGTGTTAACGGTCGTAGCGGCGAACTTGAACTGCTGGTCGACCCATCCGAGCTGGCAAAGCGTCAGCCCTGCCGGCCCGATCTCAGCGCCGAGCATACTGGCTGTGGCCGCGAGCTATTCAGCGCTTTACGCAACCAGCTTTCCGGCGCTGAACAGGGTGCCTGCTGCATCCGATTTTAATCCCGCAGCCCTGATAATAACTAAAGAGACATGATTAATGAAAAACTGGAAAACAAGCGCTGAACAAATCCTGACGGCAGGTCCGGTAGTGCCGGTGATTGTCATCAATAAACTGGAGCAGGCTATTCCGTTAGCCAGGGCACTGGTTGCGGGTGGGGTTCGGGTACTGGAAGTCACGTTGCGCACCGCCTGCGCAGTTGAGGCCATCCGTGCGATTGCCCGCGAGGTGCCGGAAGCGATTATTGGTGCCGGTACCGTGCTGAATGCACGACAGTTGCAGGAGGTCACTGACGCCGGTGCGCAGTTCGCCATTAGTCCGGGGCTGACCGCTGAGCTGTTAAACGCCGCCGACGCGGGCGCGATTCCGTTGATCCCCGGCATCAGCACCGTCTCCGAATTGATGCTCGGCATGGAGTATGGCCTGCGTGAATTCAAGTTTTTCCCGGCGGAAGCCAACGGCGGCGTGAAAGCCCTGCAGGCGATTAGCGGCCCATTCCCACAAGTGCGGTTTTGCCCCACCGGCGGGATTTCGCTCGCTAACTACCGCGATTATCTGGCGCTGAAAAGTGTGCTGTGTATCGGCGGTTCCTGGCTGGTACCCGCCGACGCGCTGGAAAGCGGTGATTTCGCCCGTATCAGCGCGCTGGCCGCTGAAGCGGTGGCCGGGGCCAATCGCTAAAGGGGATTAATCACTACCGCCGACTTTTTGCGGAAACCAGCTCAGCAACCAGTCAATAAACACGCGCAGGCGCTGGGTTAGGTGGCGGTTTTGCGGATAAACCACATGGAAGGGGTAGGCTGCCGGGCGCCACTGTTGCAGGACTTCCACCAGCGCCCCCTCCCTGATCGCCGCGCCTGCTGAGTAACTAAATGTCTGGATAAGGCCAAGACCCGCGAGACCCGCGGCTAAATGCGCATTACTTTCGTTCACTCCAATATGGTGATCGACTTTTATTTCTGTCTTTTCACCATGGTGTTCAAAACGAAAAGGGAACGCTCTGCCATTCTGCGGCGAGAGATAACTCACCAACTGATGGCCATTCTTCAGTTCGGCCGGATAGGCCGGGATGCCAAAGGATTTAAGATATCCCGGCGTTGCGCAGGTGATCAGTTTCGCGTAGCCGATATGGCGCGCGATCAGCGATGAGTTTTCCAGCGGGCCGCCGCGGATCACACAATCAACATTATCGCTGATTAAATCCACCGAACGATCCGATACCCCCAGATCAATACGGATACCCGGATAGCGGGCAACGAAGTCCGCCAGCGCCGGGATCAACACATCGCGCGCGGCAGAACCGCCAATGTCGATACGCAACTGACCCTGTGGCTGATTATGTGCAACATTAAACGAGCTATCGATATCCTCAAGATCGCGCAGAATACGTGTGGTCTTTTCATAGTAATCACGCCCTTCAGCGGTCACCGTGACGCGTCTGGTGGTCCGCTGTAACAGCCTGATACCCAGATGCATCTCCAGTTCCTGCACCAGCTTGCTGAGTGTCGCGTTTGGCATATCCAGCGAATCCGCGGCGCGGGTGAAATTACCTGCCTCCACAATACGGGCAAAGCCGCGCATTGCCATCAATTGATCCATTCTGCTTTGCTCCCCGCTGTCAGTTCACCAGATTATACATGTCCATGAATAGTCATTTCCATTTTCTCTATTTTTCAATAAAAGAACAGGCGTTACAGTTCATCCATGCCTGACGCGATAAACCGGCGCCATCAGATGGCGCGCTGGCAGAGGGCACTTCCAATCCACCCGTATCTGATTTTGAGGATTCAATGATGAACCAGCAATTAAATGGCAAAGTCGCTCTGGTCACCGGCGGCAGCAGCGGCATCGGTTTGGCCAGCGCGAAGGAACTGGCAGAGCAAGGGGCGAAAGTGTTTATCACCGGTCGTCGCCAGGCAGAGCTTGACGCGGCTGTTGCGGCTGTGGGTGCTATGGCTACCGGCATTCGCGCCGACGTCTCGCAGATGGCGGATCTTGATACCGTCTATGCGCAAATCGCCGGCAGTGCGGGTCGGCTGGATATACTGCTCGCCAATGCCGGGGGCGGCGATATGCTGCCGCTGGGCGCCATTACGGAAGAGCATTTTGACCGTATCTTCGCGACCAATGTCAGGGGCGTCCTGTTCACCGTGCAGAAGGCATTGCCGCTGTTAACGGATGGCGCATCGGTGATCCTGACTGCATCGACGGTATCCATCCAGGGGACGGCTGGTTTCAGTGTTTACAGCGCCAGCAAGGCGGCGGTTCGCAACTTTGCACGATCCTGGGCGCTGGACCTCAAGGATCGGGGTATCCGCGTCAATGTCGTCAGTCCTGGCCCGGTGCGGACACCTGGTCTGGCCGGGCTGGTGCCGGATGAACACCGCCAGGGATTGTTCGATACTCTGGCCGCGCAGGTCCCGCTGGGTCGTCTCGGCGAACCGGATGAGATCGGCAAGGCGGTCGCTTTCCTCGCCTCCGACGCGGCCAGCTTTATCAATGGTATTGAGCTGTTTGTTGACGGTGGTATGGCACAGGTGTGAAAACATTAGCGCTGTCGACAGGCGGCAAAACCCAATGATGGCTGACAGGGTGGGTGCCGGTTGCGCTTATAGCGCAGCCGGAAGCCCGTTCACAGGACAAAGATAAAATGGCGACACTAACTGAAGAAATTGCCATCAGTCAGCGACTGATTGACGGTCATTTTGCTATCTGGAACGACCCGGATGCCGGAAAACGGGTCGGTAAGTTTTCACAAATTTATACCGCTGACTTTTTCGTCGCTGATTACCGTAGTATGGCCACCGGCTATGCGGATGTTGCGGCGTTTATTGCCCGGGTCCGCGCCGAACACCTGGGGTTTTTATTCACCCCCGATCCGATTGCCTGGAACCATGGTCTCGGTCGCGTCACCTGGGGCTATGGTCCGCCGGATAATCCTAATCGGGTACGCGGAGAAGATATCTTCACCATCCGGGATGGCAGACTGGCAAGTTTACGGGTGTTTATCGATAAAAATTGACGGCATAAAGTGATTATATTTTAACCATCTGTCGCGTGTGTTAAAGTCCCCGGATGTCAATTCGGATGACAGGAGCCATGGCTATGGGGACCACGCCCACACCGCATGATGCGGTATTTAAAAAATTTCTCACCCGCCCGGAAACGGCCCGCGACTTTCTGCAGATACATCTGCCGGCGGCACTGCTGCAGCACTGTAATTTGCAGACCCTGCAACTGACCTCGGGCAGCTTTATTGACAAGGAGCTGCGCGGGCTGTGTTCAGATGTGCTGTACTCACTGAAAACCGCCAGCGGCGACGGCTATATTTACTGTCTGATTGAACACCAGAGTTCACCGGATAAAAATATGGCCTTCCGGCTGATGCGCTACGCCATCGCGGCAATGCAGCGGCACCTTGACCAGGGCCACGATAAACTGCCGCTGGTTATTCCGATCCTTTTTTATCACGGACTGATTAGCCCGTACCGTTGTCCGATGAACTGGCTGCAGGCATTTGGCGATCCGGCGCTGGCCAGCCGGCTGTATAGCGAGGATTTTCCGCTGGTGGATATTACGGTGATCCCCGATGCGGAAATCAGGCGGCACCGGGGGGTGGCGCTGCTGGAATATTTGCAGAAACATATCCGTCTGCGCGACCTGATGCTGATGCTGGAGCCACTGGAAACCCTGTTGCAGAGCGATTATATTACCGATGAACAGCGGGCGGCGGCGATGGAGTATATGCTGCTGGTGGGGGAAACTTCCGACGCGGAATTATTTATCCGCACGCTGGCGCAGCGGGCGGTGAAATATGAGGATTTACTGATGACCATTGCAGAAATGCTGGAACAGAAAGGACGACTGGCAGGGCGGCAGGAAGGGCGACAGGAAGGCTGGCAACAAGGGCGGCGGGAAGAAAAACGGCAAATTGCCCGCATAATGCTGTCTGAGGGGCTGGAACCTGTAGCGGTGATGAAGATAACGGGGCTGACGGAAGACGAGTTGAAAAAGATTCGTCATTAATACGGTGACCCGGTAGCGTGCGGCGCGATACGCGAGCAGCCCGGTTTGCGCCAACTTCCGCTGCAATGTCGGACCAAAGAAAAATCCACGCCATAGCGTGGATTTTGGTCCGGCGTCAGTCAGTAGCGTCGGGACGATGGCGTTATTCGCCGCATCGACCGGCGGTCGCTGCGCCTGTCCACGGCTCTCTCCCGGGTCACGGTCTTCTGAACAGTGCGATGCTGCGGCCTTTAAGTTCGAAATCTTTTTCCCTGGTGATCACCATACCGTGCCTGGCGCTATCGCAGGTGGTCAGTTCCAGCACCCAGCCCCCCTCACCAAACTGGGGGATACGGAATGGCACATTCCCTTCGAACGGATTGAACAGTATCAGCACGTCGTGCCAGATGCCTTCCTCTGCCTGGAGATCCGAGCGGCCGATATAGACGCCGAGCGTCGACCCCTCATCCCAATGTTCAGACTGCTGGAAACCGCCGCCAGCATTAAACCACTTGATATCCATGCCATCACGCCAGTTTTCGCGGCGGAGCAGCGGTTGTTCGGCCCGAAGCCGGATAACCTGACGCGTGAACTCGCGCAGCGATTCACTGGATTCCGGCAGAGAGTCCCAATGGACCCAGGAGATCTCGCTGTCCTGGCAATAACCGTTATTGTTGCCCATTTGGCTGCGGCCGAACTCGTCACCGGCCAGCAGCATCGGCGTGCCGTGGGAAAAGAATAAGGTGGCGAGAAAATTGCGTTTCTGGCGCTCGCGTACCGCGTTGATCTCTTTATCGTCGGTTGGACCTTCGGCACCGTAATTATAAGAACGGTTGTCGTTATGACCGTCGTTATTGTCCTCGCCATTCTCCTCGTTATGTTTTTCGTTGTACGAGACCAGATCGTTAAGCGTGAAGCCGTCATGGGCGGTGATAAAGTTGACGCTCGCCCAGGGACGACGGCCGCGCTGATCGTAGAGATCGCCGGAACCGAGCAGGCGGGCGGCAAAATCGGTCGAGACATTATCTCCCTTCCAGTACTCCCGCACCGTGTCGCGATACTTGTCGTTCCACTCGGCCCAGCCTGGCGGGAAGCCGCCAACCTGATAACCACCCGGGCCGATGTCCCAGGGCTCGCCAATCAGCTTTAGTCTGGAAAGCAGCGGATCCTGCATTATCGCATCGAAGAAACCGCCGCGCTGGTCGAAGCCTTCCGGCTCGCGACCGAGAATGGTGCCGAGATCGAAGCGGAAACCGTCGATATGCATGGATTCCGCCCAGTAACGCAGCGACGCCATGACCATCTGCAACACCCGTGGATGCGAGGTATTTACGGTGTTACCGGTGCCGGTGTCGTTAATATAATAACGGTGCTGATCCGGCAGCGTGCGGTAATAGGAAAAGTTATCAATGCCCTTAAATGACAATGTCGGGCCGAGCTCATTGCCTTCCGCGGTGTGATTGTAGACCACGTCGAGGATCACCTCGATACCGGCATCGTGGAACGACCGCACCATATCACGGAAGCCCTGAATACCCCTTGGCCCGAAATAGCGCGAGGCCGGCGCGAAAAAGCCGAGGGTGTTATAACCCCAGAAATTCTTCAGTCCTCTGTCGAGCAGATGCTGATCGTCCGGGAACCAGTGGATCGGCAGAAGCTCGACCGAAGTGATGCCGAGGCTTTTAATGTAGTCAACCGACGCTTTGTGGGCCATACCTTCGTAGGTGCCACGCAGTTCCTGCGGCAGGGCGGAGTTGAGCTGGGTAAAACCCTTTACATGGGTTTCGTAGATAACCGTTTTCGGCCACGCAATATTCGGGCGGTTCTGGTCCTGCCAGTCGAACTCGTCAGGATCGATAACCCGGCACTTTGGCATAAATGGCGCGCTGTCGCGGGTATTGAAGCTCAGGTCCTTATCCTGGTGTTGCAGGTCATAGGCGAAATGCGCTTCATCCCAGCTGATGTCGCCGGCGATTTCGCGTGCATAGGGATCGATAAGTAATTTGTTAGGGTTAAAACGATGACCATTCTCGGGGTCATAAGGGCCATGGACGCGATAGCCGTACAGCGCGCCGGGTTTAAGTCCCGGCACATAGCCATGCCAGATCTCATGGGTATATTCCGGCAGCTCAAGTTTTGCGATCTCAATCTTGCCGCTCGGGTCGTAGAGGCAGAGCTCAATGCGCTGCGCGTGTGCCGAGAAAATGGCGAAATTGACGCCCTCGCCATCGAAATTAGCGCCCAGAGGGTGGCTAAATCCCGTAGTGATTTCAAAAATCTTACCGTTTGACATTCATCCCTCTTCATTAAATGAACAGAACTTCACGGAATACAGCGATTCATGAGATTTGTATTTCAACAAAATCATTCACTCAGCAGTATGATGGCCGCACAACAATTGAATGATGCTAAGTCGATACGGTCGTTCAGGAAAATCTCGCCGCCATTAAGCATGTCGCGATAGCGGCGGTGACTAAGCCGGGCGGGCAGGGGAATCTCTGTCTCTGCCCAGCGGATTGTCCGGCGGTGATCAGGGTTGTCACGCAATAGCTCAAACACCAGACGCGGGGCGATGACGATCAGGGCATCGTTGTTTTCCTGCCGGGCGAAGGCCATGACATTGCCCGCTCGCTTACCTGTGGCGACGAGCGGCAGGTAGTCACCTTTGCGAAACAGCGTCGGCATCTGCCTGCGGCAGTGCAGAAGCCTGGTGATAACATATTGATTCAGCCGACCGCTTAGCCAATTCTCCGCTGCGCTGAAATCAGGTATTTCATCGTCAGCCAGCTGCCGTTCGAGCGCGGCGAAATCCGGCTCACGCCGGTTGTCAGGATCGACAAGGCTAAAATCCAGCGCCTCGCTACCCTGGTAAATATCTGGTACGCCCGGCGCCGTCAGTTTGACGATGGTCTGGGTGAGGCTGTTGACCAGACCCGCGCGGATAAAGGGCTGCAGCGCGCCACAAAAATCCTGCAGAAAAGTCTGGTTGTGCGGTGACAGCAGGTGGCGGGCATAGTCGAGCACGGCTTGCTCATAGCGGTCATTATTGTCGCCCCAGTTGGTGCGTTGCTTCGCTTCCCGCAGCGCTTTTTCCACATATAGCAGGAACCGCTCTTCGAGCGCCTTCAGGCCTGCCTCATCTGTCGGCTGGAGTTTTGTCGGCCAGACACCGGCCAGGGCCTGGTAGAGCATCCATTCAACCGTCGGTTTTGGCGCCGGACCATCGTCAAGCACCACGACTTTGGCATGGTTCATCTGACGCCAGCGGGCAACGCATCCGGCCCAGAGATCCGGCGCTTCGGTGAGGGTACAGAGCCGTGCCCGCGCGTCTTCGCCGCGTTTGGTATCGTGGGTTGAGGTGCCTGAAAGCGCATCCGGTTGCCGTTGGCGTCGCGTTTTCATCTCCGCGTGAAAGCGATCAAGCGAAAAGGTGAGCGACACCGGTTCGGCACCCACTTCGTTTAGCGCCAGCGCCATATTCTGCCGGTAGAACAACGTGTCCTCCACCGATTTTGCCATCAGCGGGCCGGTCAGTTGCTGGAATCGCGTGCGGAAAGTGGCGGCTTCGGCGCCAGCCGTTTCCGACACCTCGCCGGTCAGAATGTGGATCAGAAAATCGAGTGCCGCAGGATCTGGCGCGTTAGCGCCGGTTCTCACTTTTTCGGCTACTTTTTGCAGCAATGCGTAGTCTGCTGGCGGCAGCCCTTCCGCCGTGCCATAGGTGCGATAGACCGGGAAGGCGATCAGCAGTTCGCGCAGCGCCGCACGGACGGCTTTTTCCTCCAGCATGACGCTGTCGGTAGCGGCGATCGCCATTCCCAGCGTCAGTAGCGTGGTAAATTCACCGGCAAAATTCTTATCCACCATCAACAGTTTGGCCGCCCGTAGTTCGGCTTTCATATCCACCGGTTTGCCTGCCATCTCCTCCCAGGCCCTGCGCAGGGTATTAATCTTCGCGCCATCCACCAGCGCATCGGCGAGCGAAGCCATAAATTCGTAGCCGGTGGTGCCGGAAATCGGCCAGTCCGGCGGAAGATGCTCGCCTTCGCCAAGGATCTTTTCGACGGTTATATAGCAGTCAGGCCCGGTCTGCTGGCGCAGACGGTCGAGATACGCTTTCGGATCGGCGAGCCCGTCCACATGGTCCACCCGCAAGCCGTCGACCGCACCGGAATGGACCAGTTCAAGGATCAATTGATGGGTGTCAGCAAACACCGCCGGGTCCTCGACCCGCACGCCAACCAGCCCGGTGACTTCAAAGAAGCGACGGTAGGAAAGGTCGTGGGACGCATCACGCCATGACATCAGCCGCCAGGGCTGGCGATGGTGCAAACTGGCGATCGCCGCTTTGTCGGTCAGTTGCAGCACTTCGGCCTCGCGGCCCTGCCAGGTATCGCGGGCGAGCGGGTAGAAGCAGTCGTGACAGACTAACGCAGGTCGGCCGGTTTTCGGCTCAGGCTTCACCGCAATTTCGCCATTTTCCAGCAGGGTTTCGAAGTCATCCGCAAGGAAAGGTAACGTCAGGCGACGGGCCCAGTTGATGTCGAAATGGCGGGCATAGCGGCTGTGTTCCCCATGGCTGACGACGTCGTACCACCAGGGATTTTCCAGCGAGGCGGCCATGTGGTTCGGCACGATATCGAGGATCAGACCGAGTCCGGCGCGTTTCAGTGCCGCTACCATGCGGTCGAAGCCTTCACGGCCGCCGATCGAAGCATCGATCTGATTAACGTCGGTTATGTCGTAGCCATGAGTCGAGCCTGATGTCGCGGTGAAAATTGGCGAAGCATAGAGATGACTGATGCCAAGCCGTTGCAGATAGGGCACCAGGCTGGCGGCGCGGTCGAAAGTCATGCCATTGCGAAACTGAATACGGTAGGTCGCGCCGGGGATCTTCATTCTGCGGCTCCCGAAGCTAAGTGTACGATAATGGAATTGGGTTGCAGTTCATGAGTTGCTTTCGGCCAGGCGAAGATTATCTCGCCTGGCGCGTCGGGAAGCGGCTGTGGCTCAGCGCTGATATTCAGCGCCATCGACAGCCTGCCTTGCGGGAACGTCCAGCTGACGGCGAGGAAGCCTTCCGCGGTTTTCACCACGCTGCCCGCATCGCCGCCAGCCTCGGCCAGCAACGGCACGATATATTGCTGGCGCAGCGCCAGTAACTTGCGGGTCAGCGCCAGCCACTCCTTGCCATCCTTGCTGTCCGGTTTCTTCCAGTCCAGTTTCGACATTTCGCAGGTCTTTTTGGCGTTGGGATCGGGCACCTTCTCGCCCATATGTCCGGCGTGGCCGGCGAACTCCTGCGCACGACCCTCGCGCACCGCCCTGGCGAGATCGCCATGAAAATCGGTGAAGAACAGAAAGGGATTCGTTTCGCCATACTCCTCGCCCATAAACAGCAGCGGGATATGCGGCGAGAGCAGCAGCATCGCGAGCAGCAGCCTGGTGCGCTCGATGCCGGCCAGCTCGATCAGCCTCTCGCCCCTGGCGCGGTTACCTACCTGGTCGTGATTCTGAATAAAATCCACAAAGGCGGTTGGCGGCTGGCCGGTGCTTTTCACGCCGCGCTTCTTGCCGCTTTGCGGCGAGACTTCACCCTGATAGGCGAAGCCTTCTGTCAGCACCCGGGCAACGAGCTTTTCTGGCTGCCTGGCAAAGTCCTGGTAATAAGCCTGCGTCTCGCCGGTGGCGAATACATGGACGGCATTGTGAAAGTCATCGTTCCATTCGCCGGTAAATAGCGGCACGGAACCATCCTGCTGGCGTGGATGCAGGAAAATCACATTGCGGCTGTCCTCGGTCGACAGATGGATTGGCCGGCTGGTGATCTGCGCGCGGATACGTTCGGCAATCTCGATCAGCACGTGCTGGTTGGAAATATCCTCGATCTGGTCGATGGCATCGAAACGCAGGCCGTCAAGCTGGAACTCCTCCAGCCAGTAGAGCGGGGCTTCAACGATATAACGGCGGGCCGCATCCACGTCATAGGCAATGCCGGCGCCCCATGGCGTCATCCGTTCCGGATGAAAGAACTCCGGCGCCAGAAGCGGCAGATAATTGCCCTCCGGGCCGAAGTGGTTAAGCACGATATCGAGCACCACCGAGAGGCCATAGCCATGCGCTGCATCGACGAAGGCTTTGAAGTCTTCCGGCGCGCCATAGGCAGAGTGCGGCGCGTAAAGCAGTACGCCGTCATAGCCCCAGCCACGGTTGCCGCCAAACTGCGCAACCGGCAGGACTTCGATCATGGTGATACCAAGCTCTGCCAGCCAGGGTAGCTTTGCTATCGCCGCCTGGAAGGTGCCTTGCGGCGTAAAGGTGCCGATATGCATCTCGTAGACCACCGTTTCTTCCCAGCGGCGACCTTGCCATCCGGTATTCTGCCAGCGGTAGCTGGCCGGATCGATCACCTGCGAAGGGCCGTTAACATCCGCCTTTTGCGCGCGGGAGGCGGGGTCCGGCACCACGGTGCCGTCGGCGAGGACAAAATTATACTCCGCGCCGGGTGATACGCCGGTTGCCAGCAGCTCAAACCAGCCATCGTCGCTGCGGCTCATCCCGGTGTCTTCGCCGGAAAGCCTGAGGATAACCTGCTGCTGGCCGGACGCCCAAAGACGAAAACGAACGGTGTCGGCGGAAACGTATTCGGCTCCCCAACTTTTTTGAAATGATTTGGACTCCATTCAATTGCCTCTTGTAATCCGCAAGTGAGCAATGGACGGCACCCGCCGGTTGTTGTCCGGCGATGCGCGTCTCAATAGCATAAATTTATCAGCGCCAGCTGGCTGCCAGTCATAAACCGACGGTCCGCAGGAAAATAAGCTGGGAACGGATTGTGGTTGAGCTGGCCCGCTCGGCATGCCATGCATAATCATAGACTAAGATAAACAGACTAATGTATTGCGCTAACAGAGTGGGCAGTATTGTTGTCAGCACATCATCTGAGGCTGGCCCTGATGCGGGCGGTCGCAAAATCAGCTAAGTCTGCTGGCTCCGTATCCCGGACGTGGCTTTTATCTGCCATCTATCCGCAGGCGGGGGAGTTAATGTAAGGATATCTGCCAGTTAAGTGCTGTTAAGCTAAATATCCCTGATGACGAATAGTATGATCAGGTGGAATTAACCCTGCGTGATAGTCATTCAGGAAAATATAAGCCAGCATTTGGCGCTATGACATATCAACACTTCTCATGTGACCAGTTTTAATGTGCTTAAAATGTCACCCTTTATTTTTATTTTAAAATTTATAGCTTAATCCGGAGCTTTGAATTCTCCATTGATTTGATAGGGAATTATGACGAAAAAGATGAAGGATAAACATGTTTTTAGGTTTTTTTTTCTGCTGCATTTACATTATCAACTCTTGACAAAAAATAGGACATATCCTAAATATCTAACTGGTACTGTTTTTGGTCTTACCGGATTAACAGATTTTAAGTCTTAAAAAATTCCATAAATTAAATTAATTATCTTGCTATTTAATTGTTAAATATCCTGTACTCAACATTAACCGTTTGAAAAGGCGGGGGTGTACTGTGGAATCAAGGCTGACTGACACACAAAGAGAATTACGAGATAATTGTAAAAACTTTGTAGATCATCATCTTGCGAAAATGGCAGCGCAAATTGATATTACCGGGAGTTTCCCCAGAGAATTTATTTATTTAATGGGTAAACAGGGTTTTCTTGCGCCTTTATTATCGAGTGAATTCAATGGGCTTGGTTGTGATGCTATGGGCTTTAATTTAATTTCTACAGAAATGAATAAAGCCTGCTCGAACGCCAGAAGTTTAATTACCGTAACGTCAATGGTGTGCTATGCCATTGCCAGATGGGGTAGTAAAGAACTCCAAATAAAATGGTTACCCGGCCTTGCCAGCGGTGAATTTATTGGCGCCTATGCGTTAAGTGAACCTGATATTGGCTGTCAGGCGAGCGCGGTGGCATTGACTGTCACCGCAAGTGGCGATTGTTTTATCCTTAATGGCAGCAAAAAATGGATATCGTTCGGTCAGATAGCGGATGTTTTTCTGGTATTCGGGCAGTTGGAAGGAAAATCGGTAGCCTGTCTGGTAGAGAGTCATCACCCCGGGGTTAGCGTGACGCCGATTAATCACATGATGGGTTGCCGGGCCAGTATGCTGGCGGAAATTCAGTTTCAGGATTGCGCCATCGCCAAAAGTAATCTGGTCGGCGGTGTGGGTCTGGGTATCCCGGCGGTCGCTATGTCGGGTTTACTGGTCGGGCGACTGAGTGTTGCCTCAGGTTGCGTAGGGATGGCGCAGGCGGCGATGGAGGCGGCGTTCGATTATGCTTTACAGCGGCGCCAGTTTGGTCAAAAGCTGATCGAGTTTCAATTGATAAATCGTCTGCTGGCGGAGATGAAAACCAGGGTCGCCGCCGCCCGGGCTCTCTGCTTTTATGCCGCGGATGCGCTGGACCACAATGTACCGACCATTGATGAGCAGATCATCATAGCCAAATATTTTGCCGGCGGTATGGTGAATGACGTGCTGCGGGATGCAGTACAAATTTTTGGCGCCAATGGTTGCCGTGAAGGCACGCTGGTGGAGCGATTCTATCGCGACGCCAAGATCATGGAGATCATTGAAGGCAGCAACGAAATGCTGCAGCTTAAATTAGGGAAGAGAAAATGACCGCCAGACTGCTCCAGAGCAATAGCGGCTCATCTGCCACAACGGTATGCCTGCCTCAGGCAGAAACTAACCGACAGATAAAGTGCGTGGTATGGGATCTTGATAATACAGTGTGGTGCGGCACCTTATTAGAGAACGATTTACTGAGCGTGTCTGACGACGTGATAAATATTATCAGGCAGTTGGATAATCGGGGGATTTTGCAATCGATAGCCAGCAAGAATGATTACGCCTGTGTAAAAAAACAGCTGCAGGAATTTGGCCTTTGGGAATATTTTCTTTATCCCCAGGTGTCCTGGGAGCCGAAATCAGCGGCTATCCGCGAAATTGCTCGCGCACTGAATATAAGCCTTGATACTTTTGCTTTTATTGACGATCAGGAATTTGAACTGCGGGAAGTGGGCTTTGCACTGCCGCAAGTGTTGCTGATTAACAGCCAGTCATTGCCAGCGCTTTTACAGTTAGCCAGTTTTAATCCCGAATCTGTCACCAGGGAAAGCGCAGAGCGGCGCGATTACTATCGCGCTGAACAGTGCCGAAGTCTGGCGGAGGAGGCATTTGATGGCCCGAATGAGGCATTTTTAGCGTCGCTGAACATGTCCATCGATGTTTGCCGCGCTGGCGCGCAGGATTTGCAGCGTGCCGGGGAACTGACCCGGCGCACCCACCAGCTTAACACCACCGGCTATACCTACAGCCAGTCGCAGTTGCAGGCATTCTGTGAATCTGACAACTATCTGCTGCTACTGGCCAGTTTGTCAGATGACTTTGGCCGCTACGGGACCATTGGTCTGGTGCTGATTGAAAAAAAAGCTGATTTCTGGCAACTCAATCTGTTCCTTATGTCCTGTCGGGTAGTCAGTCGGGGGATCGGCAATGTGCTGCTTGGTATTGTCATGAGGATGGCGAAAAAAGTCGGCGTAAGTTTACGCGCCGAATTTATTGCCAATCCGCACAATCGCCTGATGTATATCACTTACCGATTTAACGGGTTCAGTGTGTTACAGGAACAGAATGAATACACACTCTTTGAACACCCTCTAAAACAACTACCGATCCTTCCTGCATTTATTAAAGTCAGTACACCAGAACTCGACGATATAAGATGAGCCGCTGGCAACGATGCCGGGGCCTGAATACAGGGAGGTTTCAATCGCGTGCTGTTGACGAAAATGATGATGTTATCATTATAATCCTGAGTGGAGATAAAAAATGTCAGTGAAGAATCAACTAACCCCGGAGTTGAGACAGCGTTTTTTGGACAATCTGGAGAAACAGGGTATTCCGCTGTCAAAGGTTATTACCGATGTAGTGACCAGTGCCCCCAAAAGTTATCTGAGCGACAGACCTGGCGTACATTCGCTTATTCCGGCTAACAAACTAGCGGTACATAGCTTAGACGAACTGAAAGCGCTGGCGGGAAATGCCGATGAGCATTATACCTCCGGACTGATGCAGGTGCATTTACATGAGGATTTGCCAGCATGGCAAGAAAATAAAAACGGCTATGCTCCGGAAGAACTCTCTGTTGAAGAGAATAAGAATATCGTTAAAGCTTTTAAAACCTATATTTATGGCCATTCTGAAAAAGTAAAAAGCTATAAGGATATTATTCATCAACATTACTTTCCAATGACGCTATCGACTTTTGCAGCGGAAAATTTGACCGTGACTGCAGGGCAGACATTAATTGTCGATGGCAGCGATGCCTCAATGGTTTTCGCTACGGTTACCGTAGAGGCAGGAGGGACCATTCAGTTTGAAACAAATTCATCCTGGAATGTGCAGAATATGATTCTTGAATAAGACCCTGCTGACTGTAATCCACATAAGTTATTGAGAGGAATTATATGGCTAATATTAATAATATCGGTCTGCCAGGCGCGAATAATACTACGCCGCCGCCAGTGCAGGGTGCGGTTAATCCCGCAGTGGCGGCACAAGGTAGCGCAGGACAGGACAGCGGTAAAAGTTGTGGAACGCAGGCGGGAGTCGGCGACACGGGCGCCACCGGTGTCACTGGCGCCCCCGGCAACAATGGTGGGGTGGGAGGCAGTGCTAATACTATCACATTCACCATCGCCAATATGACCGGGGAGTGCACATTTACTGTGCAAGGCGGAAACGGCGGTAATGCCAGTCAGGGGGGACAGGGGGGGCCGGGACAAATCGGTGGCCCGGGCGGCAGTTCTTCCAGTCACTGCGGAGCAGGCGGCCAGGGCGCTGGCGGTCCCGGTGGTAAAGGTGGGCCCGGCGGCATTGGCGGCAATGGTGGTGATGCGGCGGAAATTTACATTACTTACCAAAACGGGCCTGGTTCCCCGGTGCCTTCCATTACCGCTACCGTGACGGCGGGCAGCGGCGGCACCAGCGGCAACGGTGGTGCGGGGGGGATCGGGGGGCAGGGGAGCACCAACGGGGGAACGGGGCTGGTCGGGGATCCCGGCGCCACGGCCTCTAACGGCGCAAATGGTCAGGTGTACGTCAACGGTAAAGCGATTGCGACCAGCGGAGGATAACCTGTGACTTCCTACAACATTATCATTAATGGCGTCAGGGGCAGCGATGGCCTTCCTCAGGGGAACGGGAAAAATGCCGATCCGCTTGGCCCTTCTGGCAATGGTGCGGCTGGTCAGCAAACCGGCGGAAAGGGCAGCAAGAAAACCTGCTCGCTGAAGGCGGGTAATGGCAGCCCTGGCAATCCTGGCGGTATCGCTCCGCCCGCAGGTCATGGGCAGGATGGAGATCCGCCACCTTTGCTGACGCTTAAATGTGGACAATTCAGCGGCACACTAAATATTCAGACGTATGGCGGTAACGGCGGCACTGGCGCCAACGGCGGCACTGGGGGTGCGGGATCTGATGGCGGCGCTGGCGGTTCCCAGCCTGAAAGTTGTCTTAATGCTTATGGCGATAGCCTCGGCGGTCCCGGTGGTCCCGGTGGTTCCGGCGGCAATGCGGGCAATGCGGGCAATGGCGCCCGGGGCGGCAATATTGATGCAACTTATAGCAGCAAAATTGCCAACCCGCTGGGGAACGTCAGTAATCAGGGCGGCACTGCCGGTAACGTAGGGACGATTGGCTCGGGTGGCGCCGGCGGCAACGGCGGGCTGAATGGTGACGGCAAAACCTCTGCGTCAAACGGGGGCCTGGGCGCGCTCGGGAACGCAGGCTCCGTCGGCAGCAGCGGTAACAGTGGCTCTTTCTTATGTCAGCCAGCAGAGACCAGCGACTTCCAGTTGCTGCTCACCATTAGCTAATGCCGTTATCAGCGCAATGGCTGTGCGCCGTTATTTATCTTCACCGACATTATTGCCGGTTTTTCTCTGTTGCCTTCAGCGCGCAGCATAGCTGACTGCGCGTGGTCTTCAGTTGGTGGATTAATTAATGTCGGATAGCGGAACACAGCTTTTTGGGTTTATCGGCCAGACGCGCAGATGAAAGTCGTGATTGTCTGAAATCAGGCCGCCGGTCATTGCAATATTGAAAAATAAACGGTGGGACAGACAATGAACTTTATCGGTAAGTGGTCATTTCAGCAAAATAACCATTATCTGACGTTGGATGAAAATTCTCAGCAGCTCACCCTGTCAGGAACGGCTGAAGGCAACGCACAAAAATGGAATGCCTATGGCACGCCGGAGCAATTTATTTTACAGGCTCCGAACGGGAAATATGTTTTCTATCATGACAACGTCTATCTGGCCAGCCTTGGCCGGGACGATGCCATGAGTTATTTCTCTCTGGTGATAACCGCAGGGCAGAATTGCAATATTATTGATTTGGGCATTCAGGGTGCCGGTTCTGAACAGTATTGGTGGACCGTCAATGGCACCAGTCTGGAAAGAGTGGCCAAATCGGCAATCGCACCGGATTCAGCACTTTTGATGCAGGATGTTATTACTGTCGGCATGGAGCAATTTCTTAATTTTGGTTTTCCGCAGCCACAGCCGGATTTAACCTGGGTTTATCTGGCAGGGCAGGATCTCAGCAGCTGCATCGGTTTTATTCAGGCCAATTTTACCCAGGCCAACTTATCTGGCGCGAATTTGTCCGGTGTCCCGATGAACTCCGGCAATTTTACCCACGCCATCGTCACCAATGCCAATCTGTCCGGTTTTTCCACCGCGCTAACCAACGCCAGACTGATCAACGCCGATTTTACCGGTACCCGACTGAACTCGGCACAGTTACTGGCAGTGGATTTTACCGGCGCTAATTTGTCCCATGTCGATATGACCGATGCCAGCCTGAGCCAGCCCAACTTCACCGATGCCAATCTGACCGGGGTGAAAATGAGTAACCCCAGTACCGGCGGCGGTTTTGGCGGCAGTATCGATCTGACGCAAATGACGTTCAGCAACAAGACCTGCTTTACGCTTTGCCAGATGCGTTATAACGATCTGAGACACTGTGATTTTACCGGCATGGTATTTAATCATGCCGATCTGACCGGTTGCCGGTTAGACAAGACCACTCTTGATTGTGCCGATATGTCGTACTGCAACCTGAGCGGTACTTCCGTCACCGGCAATGTTTCCATGGTGGGCGCAAATTTTAGCAATGCCACCCTGACCGGCGCCGATATGACCGGCGCGCAGATGGGGTCCATCAGCTTACGTTTCCGGGTTAGCGGGAGCGCTAATGTGATCGTGTTTCAAACCGCCCTGACTCAGGATGATATCACCACCGTACAAACTGTCTTCAGGCAAAACGGTTACCCACTGACGGGAGATATTGTGATTACCACCTCCCCCTACGCTGCCGATCGCGTGTGGACGGTACAGACCTATAGCGCAAGTTATACCGTACGTAAAGAAGGCCAGGACTCAGGGGCCAGCCTTGCGGTTTACCAAACCGCCGTGGCCGCCATTCTGGCGAACGCTTTTATGAAAGATATCATCCTGACGTCTGCCAACCTGTTTAACGTCAGGGCTCCCGGTGCGCAGATTTATGGCAGCGCCAAACTGGATGGCAACGCCATTCTGGAAGGCGCGCAATTTGATAATGCCAATATGGGCGGTATCAATCTGAAACAGGCGCAGCTTTACGGCGTCAACTTTGATTATGCCACCCTGACCGGAGCCCAGTTTCAGGGCGCTGAACTGACGGTCGCGGCAACCGGCGGGGCGGTGAGTCTGACCCGGGCCAATTTGCAGGGTGCCAACTTTTCCGACAGCAAACTGGCTGATGCCATTTTTACTGATGCGGCGGTGTCGGTGGCCGATCCGCTTAATGCCAGTGTCACCTGGGGGGTCTGGCTGTTCGATACCCCCGACAGTGCGGAGTTATCTGGTGAAATATCAGCCGCCGTCAACAGCGTCGAACTGGCCATGGCGATCCTGCCCTACATTCAGCAGGGGAAGATCAGCAAACAGCTGCAGGCTGGTTTCAGGCAACAGGGGATTACCATCAGCGATAGTGCGCTGGTGACGATTCAGCAATTTGGCCCTTACTGGACCCTTACCGACGCGGCAACCAGCTATGTGATTTTTCAAAGCTGCGATTCCGCGCAGTATCAGCCGGCTCTTGGGGTGGCGCCAGGCGCCAATGATACGGTGACGCCACAGTTTTTTATTCCACTCTATCTTGAATCCCAATTGAAAACCGGCACCGTTACGCCTGACGTGATCGCCGCATTCAGGCAAAACGGCCAGCTTACTCTGAGTGCCGGCTCTCAGGTTGCTGCCTGTCAGCAGGCCACCGACTGGCTGGTTACCGATGTTGCTGTCTCGTACAACCTTTGGCGCGGACTGAATAAATTCTGTGAGCTGACGCTGACGGCAAGGGCCGCCATACCTAACTTACTGGCGGTATTTAACATCCATTCGCTGCCGCTCAGCTCACGCGCGCTGGTTAGCAGCAATGCCAGCGGCGGCTGGCTACTGGACAATGATGCCGACAATCCGTTTAACCCGGTGATTAATTATATCAAGTTCACACTGATCTCCGATCTTGCCACCGGCAACCTGAGCGCTTATGGCCAGATGATGCGCGTCGTGCGGCTCTCTGCCCAGGGGCAGCAGGAGTTTGAGAATCTGCGCTGCGATCTTACGTTGCTTGACAAAAATATGTTGCAATCCTCGACGGTCTGCCCAAACAGCGCCCGTACCGATGTGAATAATGCGGCCGGCACCCCGTTTATTAACTGGATGAGGGCGCAGGAAATGCCGAAAGCGCCTTTCTGCGTACCTTCCGCAGACGGTACCTATTATTGTCCGCAAAAACCGCCATCCAGTCCGCTCAGCCTGGAGTGATCTCTCCGTCGGGCAACCGTTTCCCGCTGCCCGGTATTTGCTGTTGTTTGTCAGAGCTATCTACAAAGGATATCGCTATGAGAGCCAATGAAAATACGTTACTGCATTTTGATTTGAGCCACTGCCCGCAGGATAAGACGTTCACCCTCATCGGTGGGGATGGCAAGAACCATGAAGTCCGCTCCTACGCGGATCACCCACAGAAATTTGAAGAGCACAGGCAGCGTAACAAGGCGCTGTCGATGATCCCTAAAAGTCATCAGCACCTGATCACTCATTTTATTGAAGACGTACCAATGCCGCAGCATCAGGCCTCTTTGCGGCGGATTGTTTATGCCTCGCTGGACGAACATCCGCTGCCAGAAATTGCCCTGGCGTTTATCCATATTCCGCTAAAGGCACATAAAGCCTCACTGCATCCCAAAGCGAAAAAGAGCACGATCAACCAGCATGCGCTTTTCAGCTATTACGGCATCAACCTCGCGGCGACCAGTCAGGTGGATCATGAGGAGTTGCTCAGTAGTGCCAGTGCCATCAAGCCCCCTTATGAAACCGCACGGGCAATTATCCTGCAACACCCGGAGCTGGGATCGGTAAACCCGGCGGTAAGCAAATACATCTTTGATAACTATCTTAATAATACTCAGGATTTTCAGGAACTGATTACTTACATCCAGAACAACCCGCCAGGTTCAGATAGCTGTTGGTATAAGAAAGGCTGGGTGATGTGGACCAACCCGGATACGCAACAGTGGGAACCGATCCCGGCCAATATGGATCTGCAATACAAAGACGGTGGTAAAACCGACTGGCCGTTGAACCCGGATACCGGCAAGCCCGGCATTCCTAATTATGACTTGACGGATGATAGCGGAAGCTCGGCCGATCCCGGTGTTATCGGCGCCGCTACGCCGGCAGTGCAGAAAGCCCTGTTGCTGACCAAGCAGGATGATACCCTGAACGGTCAGTTGTGGACCAGCCAGAATGGCGTGACAGAAAAATCCCAGACCGATGTGCCGGCCAGCCAGACGCCGTTAGCCAAAGCGATCGGTCAGGCGTCAGCTTTCGCAGTGGATAAACCGTTGTCATTTGCCGCGGTTGAACAGACCGACAGTGCCAAAGGTTTCGGCATCAAAAATACCACCTCCAGCTATGGCCTGTATCTGTACGACCAGGACATGAGCTTCGACACGGCGACCAGAACATTAAAATTCCCGGTGAAGAACTGGCCAAGCCGCTACCTGAGTTGTTATGTAGAGTTTTTGAAGCAGGACGGTACGCCAATTAAACGGGTGGATATTTCCGGCTGGCAGGATGGGCTGCCGGCATTTTTACAAGGGACGTTTGAAGCCAGCCCGACCAAAAATTACCTCAACTGGCTGAGTTCGGGCAATGCGGTATTTGGCGTGCCGGTGCCGCCATTGACCGGCAAGACCGACGTTGAGTTTCTCTGGCCAGAAGAGGCGAGTTCCGCACGTGTCCTGCTGGGCGGGCTGGGGGCGGCTAACGGCTTTAAAGACTGGGATTCTGACGTTGACATCATTGGCGTGCTGGGAACCGGGGTGGTCAACTACGGCATTTCGGTGCTGAGTATGCTGCTCACCGTGTATGTGGTTAACCCGTTTATTAACGGTCTGAAAGGCGATGCCAAAATCGCCTTTTATATCATTTGCGGTTTTGGCGGCTCCGTCGCCGCAATCCTTGGTGGGCTTGAAAATAAAACCAATATCGGGAAAGCCATTCTGGCTAACCTGGCCAATATCGCCAGCGGCATTATTTTTGGCGTGGTGGCCGAAAAAATTGTGCAGCAAGTGTATAAAGAGGCGATCGCCGTCATCATTGCGGAAACCGTAGGTGAGATCACCACCGAAGAAGCGTTAGGGCAGATTCCGATCGCCGGCTGGGCACTGAAGGTGGCCAGCATCGCAGCCGATCTTGCGGCAATCACGGCCACCACGGTGGAGTGCGTTCTGTCACCGGCAACCTACGATCTGCAAATACTGCACACCATGGATCTGGCTGTGACCGTTAAACCAGACCCCCGGCATGGCACCGAACAGCAGGCGCCGATTTGGCCGATGGTGAGTGATCATTATGTCATCCAGGTGAAATATCCGAAAGGCAACGGGCAGGATGGCGGTACAACCTATACCATGGCAGGCCCAATGCCGGGTAAACAGGATCAGCCGATTCAGGTAACCTTTACCGGCATTCCAGCCGGCGGTAAGATCGAGGTGGTCGCCAGTATTTACTCCAGCAATGACTGGCTGGCAGGGGTGTATAACAGCGGCTGGATCAACGCTGACCCGGATGCCAATGCCCGGCAGTCGATATCCGGTGCGATCGTTGAAAACCTGGTGCCATTGACCGCCGACACCGCCTATAGCCAGAAACAGGCTCTGGCCTGGTCCGATGCGCGTAAACACTACTGGCAAGTAACCCAATTTACGCTCAGTGCGCTACTGATCCCTGATTTTGATAAAGGCGGTAACCCCGCGCAGTCGATTCGCGACGCGTTTGCCGCCAATGGTAATGATCTGTCGGCATCCAGTCAGATCACCATCGATACGGCCGGTAGCGCCTGGACGCTGAATGATCCGGGGACCGGGGTGACCTATGCTGTCGTCAGGGCGTCGATTTACAGCGGAGACGGGCAAACGCTGTATGAGCTTAGCGTGCAAAATACCACGCATCCGGCACCGGGTTTACCGGCGGTACTCAATGACTGCGGTTCAGACGGACACCGTATGTGTGACCGTATGAATATCACCATCAACAACAAAGAGTATCAACTGGGTTATGCCTGGCGTGCTTCCGGTCAGAATATGCCTCTGGATTATGGCGATACGGTCAGTAACGGCCAGATGTATACTTTCCAGAGCATCTCTACGCTGGCCAGCCCACAGGATGCGATCATTGAGCCCAGTCGTGGTTTCTCATCGCCAACCTTTATTGCTTATGATCAGTTCGGACTTACCGCACTGTTTGATCTGGATTACCAGGCCTGCGTCGCTGAGCTTAACCAGGGGGGGCCTGTGCCTGACGGGATAAGCAAGGAGTTTGCCGGTTTCAGCCTGGCGTTGCCCGAAGGAGCGACTGTCACGGTGGTGACGGCGAACCAGGATTGGACGATAGGGGTCAGCGGCGCAACGCCGGTGTATGAGTTGGCTACCGAACGCGTGGTGATCGCTGGTGAATGGGCCAACATTATCAGCGTGTTCTCATACCCGGTGCCGAAGCTGGATAATTTCTATCTGGATTCCAGAACCTACACCCAGACAAATCCGCTCTATTATTTGCGCGGCGTGCAGTTCGCGCTGGGGCAAAGCACATTCAACTACGATCAAACCAAAAGCTGGGGCTCTTTCCAGAATGTCACCATCAAGGGACTGGCGGTACACCCGGAAGGTTATGTGGTGGGTGCCGATTATGACAATCATAAACTGCTGACGCTGCGCTTGCCTGGCGAGGCGGTGGACAATGATCAGGCGCCGGTGGCGATGCCGCTTTCGGGCGAGGGGATGCGTGAAGGGTTACTGCATCAGCCGGTGGCGCTCACCATCACCTCTACAGGGCGGATCCTGGTGCTGGAAGAGGGCAATAAACGCATTCAGGCCTTCGATATCAAGGGGAATGCCGTACCTTGTTTCACCGTTGGCCAGGTCAGCTGGGCGATGAGTACCGGCTTTATTTCGCAGCTGGATGATAACTCGCCGCAAACTGATATGGAGCAGTTGTTCCAGCAGAACGTTATCCCAGCCCGCGCGCCGTGTTTTTCCGGTGAAATGAGTTCTGTTGATGCATTGAATAATGGCCAGGTTGACAGCCTGTTAAGCCTCGACTTCGTCAATAACGGCTATTCATCCGCAGCAGACGCGCAGCCCAATTTCACGGTTGTCGTGACGGAAAAAGACAAGCTGTGGTTGGTTACCGATAGCGATTCCGGCGCTGAGTTTGATGTCCGTGTGATGTCTGACGATCTGGACATCGATCATCTCTACGTGTTCCGCGCCTTTAGTCTGAGCATCACCGTTAATGCGCGTGGATTACGTTGGGAAATTAACGACACGATGAACGCAATGAATTTTCAGGTGGTTAAACCGCTCAACGGCGACTTGCAGGTCACGCAGTTGGTGGCTTTGATGCCTCTGCGTGATATGGGGCAGCAGAATATCCGCTATCTGGATCTTGCGGTGGAAAACAAAGGCTATGTCTACGTATTGATGGCAGTCGACAGCAGCACGCCGGCGTTTATGCTGGATATCTACAATCCGGATGGTTCGGTGCTGTTGACAGAACCGCAGCAAGGGGTAAATGCGGCGAAACTGACGGTGGATCAGTGGCGCACCCTGTTTACCCTGAACTACGACTCGTTCTCCGGGCCTGGGCAACGGACAGAGCCAGGTATCAGTGCCTGGATCCCGTCTACATCGGGTAAACCGACAGCGTAGCGCCTGAACACCAGGCTGGCTGGCGTTTGCCTGCCAGCCTTTCCTTGTCCTCATCAGAGGAGTGCGTCATGGACGTTTTACCTCCGTTTCAGGTCCCCGGGGCTATTGCAGCATCTTTTCCCGAACTGCTGATGCTGACCCCCAGTATCCGGACACTGATTTCCGGCATTATCAGCAACAGTGCTGGTCAGCAATCGTTTCTGCAACTCATTGAGCAACAAGGCGCTCCTGGCGACAGCAGCGGCTGGGCTTACACCCGAACCCTGGCCGCACAACCGGCCCTTTACCGCCTGGAACTCTCGCCGCAAACCTGTGCCGCCCTCCCGGCGTTTATGCAACCGATCCTGAACCAGGCGATGAATACCCCCGAGCTGGAGAACTGGGTATGGACGGTGCAACAAGGCAGTTTACCCGCGCCGGTGCCGGGACCTTCCTCCATTCCTGATTGGCAACTCACCTCATTAGCCCCGCAGAACGGGGTGATATTCTCCGGGATAAAATTTAGCGGCAATCACAATGCATTTTCACTGGCATTAACCAACCAGATTGCCAGGCACCTTGGCGTATATATAGAATTTCTCCGCGGCGGTGATTGCGTGGCGCCTGCGAACTGGCAGTCGCGATTACCTGGGGGCGTGACGCCGGCGTTTGAAACGGCAACCCTTAAATACCTCGGTCTGTTGCTTCCCAATACCGCCACTGCCGGAATTGCGGTTGCCACAGCTGCGCAGACTTTTAACCTGACATTGCCCGGCAATGCCGATGCTATCCGGCTATCCTTCGGCGGCATGGGCAACGGTAGCTGGCAAAATATCCAGGATAGCGCCGGGACCATCGCTTCGTTTATTTATGATTATACCGTGCCATTGATTTTGAGCCGGGCCAGTACCTCCGGAGTGGATGTGGCCAGTTGGTTTCAAACCCTGTTGGCCAGCCAGTCAATTCTGGCGGATGTCCTGAATGCGGGTCAGAGTCTGCTGGCAACGGCTGATTTTCCGTCGGTGAACAGCGTATTACAGTGGCTGTCGGACAATACCAGCGAGCTGATGCTGGGTAATGCGCTGGCCTCATTGAGAACAGAGATCGATAAAAAATTTGGTGCTGCCACGGTGGAAAATGCTGCTGCCTGTCTGGGCTGGCCGGCACAAATTTTATTGTCCCTGCTGGAGGATTTGCATAATCCGGGCGGGGGCTATGCCATCGCCACTACCAGCCGTCTGCTGGCGTTACCACCACAGTTTTCCCTCTCCCTGTCACCCGACAGCGTGGTGGATTTACTGGTGACCGTGCAACCCGATGCCGGGTATGGTCAGTGGCCGCTACAGGCAGAAAAAGTGAATATCACGCTGAACTACAGCGGCGGTTATAGCCAGCAACGGCAGGCCGATATTCCCCGGAGCAATCTGGCCGGCGCCGTCAGTCTCGCCTTCGGTAGCGTCATTAATCAATGCCAGCTGAATGGCCGGGTGACGGTGAATGACAGCGCCGGAACCCCGGTGTCCGGCTGCCTCATCAATGGGCCATTGAATACGACGACAAGGCAGGCTGCGCTGTCTGTGCATGTGCTGGATACGGCAGTCAGTATTGGCACGGCGACTCGCTATTATCACAAATGCAAACTAGCCTGTAATGACGGCGAATTCAGCTGGATAAATGGCGCCGCACCCACGGCGACGCTGGCTGATTTAACCGTCAGTTCTCAGCTATCGCAATTGATCGATATTACTTTACAGCAGTCGCGCTCCAGTCTTGGCTATTGCTGGCGCACCATGGAGCAGGGGGTGAAAGATTGCAATGGCGGGGGCATGGTGAGTAATCCCTATTACATCCAGAATATCGGCGTTGCCGAGGCGCAATCCGGCCTGAAAACAATCAACTGCGGCTTTGTGCAAAAACCAGCGCTGGTGTACGCCGATTCACCGCTTATTCCCGGGCCAGGCAGCTTCTACCTGGACCCACGTAACGGTTGCTATTTAAGGCCGGTCGATCTTTCTGCTGCGGGCAACTTTGATCTGGGTACGCATCTGGCGGCAGCGCAATTCGGCGGAAATAATCTGGCCGGGTTCTCGCTTCATCCCGACGGTTTTGCGTTAGCGGTTAACTGGGGGAACGCGAAACTGGAACAGGTGACGCTGGCCGCTGAAGCCGTCAGCGAACAAGATGCGCCGCAGGCGCAGGTGCTTAGCGGGCCGGGGACACAGCCTGGATTATTAACCGGTCCGGTGGCGACGGCGGTCACTCCCGCCGGGTTTATTCTGGTACTGGAGAACGGGGGCAAACGGGTTCAGGCCTTTGATCGCTATTTCAATCCGGCCCCCCTCTTCAATGGTTCTGTCTGGTTGTCTTTGCAGGCCGCTGGTGAAGCAACATACCAGGATATTGCCGTGGCCGCAAACGGCTGCATTTATCTGTTGCTGTATCTCGGCGCGGGTGCATCGGTTACGGACTATCTGCTGGAGATTTATCAGCCTGATGGCGCTTTCCTCAGCCGCACCATCGGTGTCAACGGGGCGCGTCTGGTGGTCGATTCACAGTGCGTTGTCTACACGCTGAACTTTGAAGCCATTAGCGGACCGGATAAACGCGTACAGCCCTCCATCAGCAAATGGTTACCACAGGGATAGGCAAATCATCATGTTGCAAACTCATTTTCAGCAGCAATGGCCAGCTTTTTCTGGTTTTGACGACTTTTGCCAGCACTATTTTGCACTGCTCGGCTGGCCAGCGGCAACCTTTCCCGCCGGTGTGGTCGATACGGGGGAAAATGACGGCGTCACCTACCTCTCAAGGGATATTCACTTCCCGAGCCGGGTCAGGGCGGAATATTTCCGGGTGGAAAACGTGGCATTCCAAAAGCACCTTGGCGGCATCAGCGATACTGCCTATCAGCAGGGTATGCTGGTGGATCATGTGATCACGCCTCCCCGCTGGGATGCGGGCCACAACAGCTTCACCGCTACCGCAGCATTAACTCCGGCACAAAAGCATGCCATTTGCCAGGCGCATTCAGCCTTTCTGTTTGGCGACAGTCAGCATGTCGCCAGCTACGAACAAATCATTAATCTGGTGCATTATCCGTGTCACCTCGCGATCTTTTCTGGTCGCCAGCTAATTGTGCGTCGGGGTCACCCGCTGGTTACCCGGGCCCGCTATGACGGTGAACCTGTGGTTTTGTTTTTTGATCAACTGTTTGTTGAATCAGGGGCGGAGATTAACTGTTTATCAGACACCTCGATCTACGTGCGTGAACTGATTCAGTTTGCCGACGAGATCGATAATGTTGTCAGCGGGGCTGATTTGGACACGGCCCGGCAGGTGCGGATCCAGAGTATAGGGAATGACGGGAAACCGGCAAAGTCAGGAGAAGCGGGCGCACGCGGGCAGGATGGTGTGGCCGGACAACCGGCACTGGATGGCAATATGTGCTGCGCCGTGCCCGCCGTGGCTGGCGGCCAGGGGAGCCACGGTTTTCCCGGTAAACACGGTGGCAATGGCTCGCGGGGCGAAGATGCATTCTATCTGACGCTGAAAGTGGGTTACCTCCACGCCAGAATAGCGCTAGGTAACTACGGTGGAAACGGTAGCGACGGCGCAGAAGGTGGCTCCGGCGGCGATGGCGGCGATGGCGGAAGCGGTGGCGCCCGCTCGCGGTATTGCCCTGCAGGCACCGTTGGGCTGGGTGGCGCGGGTGGAAATGGCGGCAATGGCGGCAGCGGCGGCAATGTTGGCGATGGCCGCAATATTTATATTAGCTGCTGGCGATATGCTGAAAACAGCCGTTTCTTTCTGCTGCCATCGCCACAAACCCCTGGCCGGATGGGCAAAGGAGGCGCCGCTGGCAAAGGTGGGTTGCCCGGTGGCAATAGTGGTCAGCCGGGTATGGCGGGGGAAGCGGGGCAGCCAGGCCGACCAG
Source organism: Pantoea sp. B65 (assembly GCF_047308185.1). Lineage (NCBI taxonomy): Bacteria > Pseudomonadati > Pseudomonadota > Gammaproteobacteria > Enterobacterales > Erwiniaceae > Pantoea > Pantoea sp. B65. The sequence continues at coordinate 273,146 of NZ_JAHXPU010000036.1, read as the reverse complement.
GCTGCGTATTTGAGAATATGAAACAGCTTAAGCCAGTTTATGACTAATATAACGGAGCAAATTGTTTATCGTATTGAAGTTGTCTATATCCAGTTCCTGGTTCTGGACGGTGATGGCAAAATTTTTCTCGACGAAATTGACCAGTTGCAGGGCAAAAATGGAGTTAACCCAACCCTGGGTGAAAATATTATCGTCATCACCAATGTCAATGTCCGGTATATGCCGGGTAAGAAACTCTTTTAGCTGGGATTTAATCATCTCGGTCATATGGGCGATACCACAATATCAATCTATGGTTTTCATGTTAGCCCGGAATGAATGAATTGCAAGGGCGTAACAATAAAATTAGCGACATGCAGATTCGTTTCACTCATTGCAAAGGTGAATGGTTATGGTGGGTGAGTCCGGTATTTCATTCAATGCGCTATTCTGTTAACAGGGGCATTACATGGGTAAAACTCACGCTGGCCATCTTATTGATAACCTGCTGGCAAACGCAAAAAGTGAAAGAGGAGTGTTATTTTATGACCGCTTCTTACAGCCCCGCTTTATTTCATATGCGCAGCTATTACAGGATGCCAGGGCAGTATGCCGTGGTCTTGAGCAGCAGGGGGTCACCCGCCATGCACAGGTCATTATTCAGTTAAATGATAACCTGCAATTTCTTACCTCGTTTTGGGCCTGCCAGCTGGGGGGGTATATTCCGGTGCCACTGCACTGTGTAACCAGCAATGAAAGCGCGAAGAAACTACTGCAGGTTTATCGGCAGAGTCAACACCCGATCCTGCTTACCGCGCTGCCGCACCTGGACAATATCGCCAGCTTTGCGGCCGATCAGCAGGAGTCACAACAGATTGAATGCATCCGCGAAACGGCGCTGATATTTGATGAATTGTATGCCGATGGCGCTTCAGATGACATCATCGCTATCCCGGCAGCCGGTTACCGGCAGAAAATCGCGTTTATACAGTACTCTTCCGGCTCCACCGGCAAAGCGAAAGGCGTGGTATTAAGCCATGAAAATGTGCTCAGCAATATCAGGGCTATCGGTGCGGGTATGCGCATTACCGGGTGCGACAAGACGCTGAGCTGGCTGCCGCTGAGCCACGATATGGGATTGATCGGATTTCATCTGGTGCCACTGATATTTGGCTGTGACCAGGTCATCATTGAGACGGCCAGTTTTATCCGCCGTCCGGCCTGCTGGCTTGAGCTGGTCAGCCAGACTCACGCCACTGTTACAGCTTCCCCAAACTTTGGCCTGAAACACCTGCTCAAACAGGTGCCGTTGGAGAAAATAGCGCCGTTGCAGCTGACGTCTTTACGACTGATTTTTAACGGTGCTGAATCGATCTCTTATCAGGTTTGTCACGATTTCCTTGCTGCATACCGGCCATATGGATTAAATGACAATTGTCTGTTTCCCGTCTACGGGTTGGCTGAGGCCACTCTGGCGGTCACCTTTCCCGAGCCGGGGGCCAGCCTGACGGTCACGACCTTTCTGCGGGAAAGTCTGGCGCCGGGACAACAGGCCATCGCGCTGTCTGAGGCCGCGGCCAGCGAGCGCCAGGATACGATTACTCTGGTGGCGGTAGGCACTGCAGTGGCTGGTTGCAAGGTGAATATTATTTCACCACAGGAACAGATTTGCGCCGCGGGCGAGGTGGGCTACATTACCATCAAAGGCAATAATGTAACCCGCGGTTATTACCATCAGACAGAGATTGTCGCATCCCCCCTGAGCAACAACTACGGTTTGAATACCGGAGACATCGGCTTATTTTACCAGGGGAACTTATATATTACCGGACGACTTAAAGAGTTATTTTCAGTTAATGGGCGTAATTATTACCCAACCGATATTGAACAGTATGTTGAGTCATTAAATATAACAGGATGCAGCGATATCGCCGTGCTGGGAGTAATAAACCCCCAGGGCCAGGATGAAGTTATTTGTTTTGTGCGTTTTAAGCAGGCTCTGGCGGAATTTGTCCCTTTACGCCGGGAAATAGCGAGCGCCATAGCGTCCGGTTTTCAAATCGAAATGACCCATATTTTGCCAATAAAAAAACTGCCAAAAACTACCAGCGGAAAAATAAAACGCACACTGTTGCAACAGCGATACCTGAGCGGACAGTTCGCCGATATAATCAAAATAGCGCATATGGCGGGCGAAGAAACGGATAATAAATATACACAACAACAGATTGCAGCGAAGATTTTATCGTTATTCAACACTTTTCTGTGTGAGCAAACAATAACTCTGGATGATAATTTTTTAGATATGGGGGGGGACTCAGCTCTCGCGTTACGCTTAAAAACCCGCCTCAGCCAACAGTTTTCCCTCGAACTGGAGGACACGGTATTATTCAAATACCCAACTATCCGGACACTCAGTCAGGTTATCTGGCAACGGCTGGCGGCGGTAGCGGAAAATGGACTACCGGCGGCGAATAACACCACGCATGGCAGCGATCATGATATCGCTATCATCGGCATGGCTTGCCGTTTCCCCGGCGCCGGGAACATTGAGGCATTCTGGCATAATCTGAGCCAGGGGATAGATGGCGTCAGCTATTTTAGCAAACAGGAACTTGCGGCCAGTGGCATCCCGGAAAGATGGCTGGAGAGAGAAAACTACATTCGGGCAAAGGGAATTATCGACAACTGTGACTATTTTGCCGCCAGTTTTTTCCACTATCCGCCTGCCGAAGCGGAGAAACTGGACCCGCAAATGCGTCTTTTGCATGAATGTGCCTGGGAAACTTTTGAGCATGCCGGCTATGATCCCATCAGTTATGCCGGCCCGATCGGTGTCTATGTCGGCGCCTCGCCCAATCCTGTCTGGCAGGCTAAATGGCAATCCGACGGGGGGGAGGATGCCCGGCATTTTGTGGATATTCAATCTGCCGACAAGGATTTTTCTGCTACCAGGCTCTCCTACAAATTAAACCTTACCGGCCCCAGCGTTGCCGTCTATACCGCCTGTTCCACCGGACTGGCGGCGGTAGAGATGGCCTGTCAGGGGCTGCGGTCGGGGAGTTGCGATATGGCGCTTGCCGGCGCAGCTTCGGTATTGCTGCCGATCAGGCGCGGATATTTTTATCAGCCAGGCATGCTATTTGCCGCTGATGGCATCAACCGCAGTTTCGACGCCGAAGCCAGCGGCAGCGTGTTCAGTGATGGTGTTGGCCTGGTGCTGCTGAAGAGACTGGATCGTGCATTACAGGACCATGATAACATTCTGGCGGTGATCAAAGGCATCGCTGTCAATAATGACGGGCAGGCCAGGGCCGGTTATACCGCACCATCAATGCACGGGCAGGCGAAGGTGATTGCCGCAGCGCTGCAAATTTCGGCCGTGGACGCAGAGACCATCAGCTACGTCGAGACGCATGGCAGTGCCACCCCGTTGGGCGACAGCATTGAAATTGATGCGCTGAAACAGGCGTTAGATCGCTCAGAAAACGCCCCGTTGCCCCGCTGTGCTATAGGTTCGGTGAAAAGCCACGTCGGGCATATGAATACCGCCGCCGGTATCGGTGGTTTGATTAAAGTGGTTCTGATGCTGCAGCACCGGCAGATCCCGGCGAATCTACATATCGGTCAGGTCAATCCACGATTGCAGCTGGAAAGAAGCCGCTTCTATATCAATCAGCAACGGTGTCCGTGGCAGGGTGCGCTGCTGCGGGCGGGCGTCAGCTCTTTCGGCATCGGCGGAACCAATGTCCACGCCATTCTGGAGCAGGCCCCGACGATAGCCAGTCAGAGTAAACCCACCCAACCGCTGTTGCTATTGCTGACGGCGCGGACGGCGCAGGAGCTGGAGGTCGTCAACGCGCGCCTGCTGCAATATATCAACCAGCAACCCGAAGCGTCACTTGCCGATATCGCCTGGACTCTGCAGACCGGCAGACATCATTTTCGCTACAGAAACTGCTTTATTTGTGAAACCCGGCAGCAGGCACAGGCCTGGTTGTCGGGCCAGTCTCTTAGCGGCCAGCAGCAGATAGCGGATGCTGAAACCAACCCACCCCAAAGCCAACAGGTGCAGGCTATCCTTGCGGCATTGGCCCCGGCGTCTGCCCCGGCTTTTGCCGGGCAACTGCAGCAACTGGCCACGTTATGGCTGGCCGGTGCCAGCATTGACTGGCCATTATTGTACCCAACTCAGCATCATCGGCGTCTGCCTTTGCCAACCTATCCCTTCAGCCGCGAATTTTATCCGCTGACCGCTGGCGCAACGGATTGGCAACCCACGCCGCGGCAACAGGAAATCTATTGTTATCATCAGGAATGGCAACCGACGGAGCCGGCCGCACTGTTGCCAGATACCTCTCTGTTTGCGGATGGGGTGATACTTATTACCCGGCCAACGACGCTGGCCAGGATGCTGGAGAATGGTCTGGCGGATGCCGGGGTGAAAAGTGTGGTTCTGGAACAGGACAGTCTGGCAACCGAGGCAGATTACGACAGCGCTTTCACGCGCATTATTGCCGGGCAGGGTCAGTTACCTCAGCTAATCGTACATCAGGCCAATATCGTTGAAAATCCTGCGTTACAGCCGGATAGCTGGTTACGGTTTATCGGCGCGTATCAGCAGCTTTGCCTGCTATTTAAAGTGTTACAACGCTTGTGCCATGAGCATCCGATACGGGTCGTGGTGCTCAGTAACAGCCTGGCGGATGAATTTGAGTTTGCTCCTGAACTGGCTGCGATATCCGGGCCGCTACAGGCTATTCACGCGGAAACCGGGAATATACATACCAGCATGGTGGAAATTGACTGGCCGCAGCCAACCGCCAGCGTTGCCGAACAGCTAAAACAGCAGTTGCTGGCCGAAATCTTCTGCCCGCAGCGCAGCAGCGGGCAGAAGATCCTGTTGCGTAACCAACAATGCTGGTTGCCACAACTGCGTGAGGTTGCCACGCCGGATCATCATGCCGTTATTCCCGGGCTGAAAAAGCAGGGGGTTTACGTCATTCTCGGCGGGTTCGGCGGGCTTGGCTATGCATTAGCGCAATATCTGGCGCAGCAATGGCAAGGCACCCTGATACTGATCGGTAAAACACCGTTGCCGCCAGCGGATGAATGGGCGTCATGGTTAGCCAGCCACCACGCTGACGATCGCATCTGCGTTAAAATTCGCCAGGCGCAACAGCTGCAACAGCTGGGTGCCAGCGTATGGACACTGGATGCCGATCTGGCAGAACCGCAGCAGATAACCGGCGTATTTAATCAGATCCAGATGCGTTATCCCCGGCTTCAGGGCGTCATTCATGCGGCTGGCGTGGCAGACGGCGCGCTGATCGTTAACCGTAATATGGAGAACGACCGCGCATTTTTCGCCAGCAAGGTCAGGGGTACGCTGGCCTTGTCGCAGATCCTGCAATCCGCACCACCGGATTTCTTACTATTCTGTTCTTCCATCGCTGCCGTTTTAAATTTGCCGGGGCAGGCCGCCTATATCTCGGCTAACAACTTCATAGATGATTTCTGTCGCTATTTCTCTGCGCGCATCGCCAGTAAAGTCGTCGCCGTTAATTGGGACCACTGGCGCGATGCTGAATATTCCACTTTCAATCAGCATGATATTTTTAGCCGCACTGGTGAACAGCTGCGGGCGGGTTTAAGCGTGGCGCAGGCAGGGCAGGCATTATTACGGGCTCTGGTAACAGAACAGGCACAGATTATTATCTGTGCCGCTCCTTTTGCTGAGAGAGAAAGGCAAATCCGCCAGGTTATCGACGCCGTAACGAACCATACGCTGCTTAATAGCAGGCCGAGACCGACACTGAATGTCAATTATGTAGCGCCAGATACTGCCGAAGAACAGCGGCTGGTGACGATTATCCAGCAGTTTACCGGGTTGCAACGGGTTGGTATCGATGATAATTATTTTGACCTGGGGCTGACCTCGCTGGATATTTTCCAGATCAACCAAAACCTGATACTACAATTGGGCAGAGAGTTGCCCATTGCCGCGTTTTATACCTACCCGACAATACGTCTTTATACTCGTTTTCTGACCAGCAAAGAGGTACCCGGTGTTCAGCCAGCCCGTCAGCAGCAGCCGGGTCAGCCGGCGGTCCGTGATGGCATCGCGATCATCGGTATGGCCGGGCGCTTTCCCGGCGCAAGCAATGTGGCGGAATACTGGAACAACCTGCTCAATGGTGTGGAGTCTGTGCGCTTTTTCTCGCCGGAAGAGTTGCTGGCCGCAGGTATCGACGCCCGGTTGCTGGACGATGCAAATTATGTCCGCGCCAGGGGCTACCTGGCAGATACCGACTGCTTTGATAACGACTTCTTTGGCTTTTCACCACGGGAAGCGCAGGTTCTGTCGCCGCAGGTGAGGATAACTTATGAGTGCGTCTGGCATGCGTTAGAGAATGCCGGGTATCCGCCGGGCAGTCACCCGCTGTCAGTCGGCTGCTTTTTGGGGGCATCCCATAATACCTGGTGGGAAGAACAGGTAAAGCACTCAGCCGAGGGGGCTGCTCTGGGGGAGTTTGTCAGCACATTACTCAGCCACAAAGAGTTTATGGCGACGCGCATCGCCCATAAGCTTGACCTGAACGGTCCGGCCATCAACCTGTTTACCGGCTGTTCTACATCTGCGGTTACGGTGCATCAGGCCTGCCAAAGCCTGCTGGCGGGTGAATGTGATATCGCGGTTGCCGGTGGGGTATCAGTGGAGTTTCCTGTTACCGCCGGCTATCTCTACCAGCCGGGGATGATTTTCTCGCCGGATGGCCATTGTCGCTCTTTTGATGAACAGGCTTCCGGTTCCTGCTTTGGCGACGGCGTCGGCATTGTGGTGCTCAAGCCGCTACAACAGGCGATTGCCGATGGTGATACTATCACGGCGGTAATCAAAGGATCGGCGATTAATAACGATGGCGCAATGAAAGTGGGCTATTCCGCCCCCAGCGCCCAGGGGCAGGCGGCGGTTATTGCCAGAGCACAGCAAAACGCCGGTATTTCCCCGCAGAGCATCGGCTATATCGAAACGCATGGCAGCGGTACTCCTGTCGGCGATCCCATCGAGCTGACAGCGTTACATTCCGTTATCCAACGGCGCTCCGCTAACCAGCCGCCTTGCTATATCGGTAGTGTAAAAAGCAATATCGGCCATTTGAATACTGCCTCCGGCATCGCCGCGCTGATCAAAACCGCAAGGATAGTTCAGGCAGGAGAAATTCCCCCGAGCCTGCATTTGACGCAGCCAACTTCCAGATTTGATTTTGCCAGCAGTAGTCTGGAAATCTGCACCCGGCGCGCCCGGTGGCCAGCGATTCCCGGTCCAAGGCGAGCCGGTATCAGCTCGTTCGGTATTGGCGGCACGAATGCACATCTGCTACTTGAAGAGGCGCCGTCACGGACCGTCATGGCCACGCCGCCGGAGACCGGCAGCCTGCATCTGTTGCTGCTGCAGGCAAAAAACCTGTCAGCGTTACAACAAATGAGTGTAGAACTTAGTCGCTTTTTGCAACAGCAATCGGTTTGCCTGGCGGACGTGGCCTATAGCCTGCAAGTGGCCAGATCGCCAATGCCGTGGTGCCGCATGGTTATTTGCCATGATCAGCAGGATGCCATTTCGCATCTGCAAAGTGAGCTCAGCACCTTGCTGTTGATCAAACAGGGTGAGGAGAGATTTTATTTCTCTGCTACTGGCAGCACTGAAGCCACAGCAGCCAGCAATAATCTTATGTTATACCGCCGTAATCTTCCGTCGGAGTGCGGGCAGATTTCTCGCCTGCAGCGGTGTTTGCAGACCTTCAGGCAGCAGAGTGGTGCAACATTTTATGTCGGGCAGACTTCAGGCGGCGGTCGCCAGATCCTGTCCTTACCTGCTTATCCGTTTGCTCGTATCAGTCACGGGTTAGGAGAACAGCCTGCCGCCGGGAATCCGGCGGCAGCACCCGATGAGCAGCCCTACTGTTACACGCCGGTTTGGCTGGCGGCGGGAACCGTGACCCCCTGTGAAGTGAGCGGGAATTGTTTACTGCTATGTCAGCAATGGCAAACGGGAGAAATTTTACAGCAGCAGCTGCTGAGGAATGGTTTACAGTCGTTGCTGGTGGTTGATAGCGATCGCTCCGAACCGAATACGGATAACAGTTTTACCGCATGTTTTAGCGACGTGGCACAGTTAACCGACTGTTTCCGCAAACTGAAACAGGCATCGCGGCTGCCGGGGATAGTGGTTCATTACGCCAGCGGTGAAAATCGTGCAACTGCTCAGAAACAAATGCTGGAACTGGCCAATATCATCAGAGCATACAAAGCAGCAGACGCTGATACCACGCTGAAATTGCTGATTATCACCCACGATCTTTACAGTGATAACGGTGACAGTGAGACTGCCGTTCAGGCAGTCAGGGTCGGTTTCGCGCGGGTGATTAATCAGGAATACCCGAATATTCATTGTCAGCTAGTCGATTTTGCGGCTGAACAGGTGGCCGAGATCGCCTCCGGCCTGTTGTATGAACTGGCCAATCCATGCGGGCAGATTGTTACCCGTTATTATGCGAAGCAACGCTGGTTAGCGCATTGGCAGGCCGGCAGGTTAGCTGGCCGGTCCGCTGGTTTTCGACACGGGGGCGTCTATTTGATCACCGGGGGGTTAGGCAATATTGGTTTTGCTTTGACGTTGCGTCTACTCGATAAATTCCAGGCGAAAGTCGTCATTATTACCCGTTCCACCAGGCTCAGTGACCATCAGCAACGGAAGCTGGCAGATAAACGGGACCGCTGGCTGATCTGCCAGGGGTCCTGTGCCAGCCAGGCAGATTTACAGCAGGCCGTCGCGTCTGCGGAACAGGTTTTTGGCCCGATTGATGGCGTTGTTCATGCCGCCGGCTGGGCTGGCGAAGCGTCGGCCTGCGCTATTGAAAATCTTGATGAGGCGTTTATCCACCGGCACTGCAACGCGAAAGTTGAAGGAACGCAGGCGCTGGCTCAGGTATTTGCGGATAAACCGTTGGATTTTTGCCTGCTGATGTCGTCGATCTCCTCGCAGCTGGGGGGGATAGGCATGGCGGTGTATGGGGGTGTTAACCACTATCTGGATTGTATGGCCCGTTATCAGTCAGATCATGGCCGCCGATGGATCAGCGTCAACTGGGATCAGTGGCAAGGTACCCGCGGCGCGAATCACGCAGGGCTGAAACGGGTGCTGGGTGACCGGCTAATCGCGGTTGAACAGGGGCTGGACTCCATCGAACGTATGCTGTGCAGTACTGCGTGCTGTCAGCTACTGGTTTCCGGCAAGGACGTGATCGCACAACTGAATAATCAGCCCGCGGGCTCCGGCTTATCGGCAACTCCGCTAGCGCGGATCAACCGCAGTTTACCGGTAAAGGATCGGAGCCATCTCAATAGCCATTTTGTCGCCGCCGACAGCCCGTTGCAGCGGCTAATCAGCGAGGTATTCGAAGCGCATTTTGGTTTTAGCGGCATCAGTATCCACGATAATTTTTTTGACTTGGGTGCCTCCTCCGTGGATCTGGTGCAACTGCATCTGAAGCTTAATAAGCTGGTGGCGACGCCACTCACGATTGCCAATTTTTTCAACTATCACAGCATTTTTACGCTGGCGCAGTTTATTGCAGGTTCGGTAGAAAATGACGCGGGTCAACCTCCCGGCAACGCCCCGCAAGCAGATGAAAGCGCCTGTCTGGCAGACTGCGCCGCTCTACCTGCGGCAGATGACACGGATATCGCCATCATCGGTATGGCCGCCCAATTTCCCGGCGCGCCGGATATCGATGTATTCTGGCAAAATCTGCTGGCTGGCAGTGAATCTGTCAGTCATTTCAGCCGGGAAGCGTTATCTGGCGCCGGTGTGCCCGCGCAGTTGATCGACCACCCGGACTATGTTGCGGCCAGAGGCATACTGCCAGAGTCTCAATCGTTCGATGCGGCATTTTTTGGTTACAGCCTTAAAGAGGCGCAAGCGATGGATCCGCAGAGCCGCATTATGCATGAATGCGCCTGGCGCGCTCTGGAGCACGCTGGTTATGATCCGCATGTCTATCCAGGGAAAATTGGTTTGTATGCCGGGGGCGGCCCCCATCCCTATTGGACAGCCATTCATTCATCAGCGGTTGCCATGTCAGATAGACCTTCTGAACAATATGCGAAAGTGCAGCTTTATGACAAAGACTTCGCCGCCAGCCGCATTGCTTACAAGCTGGGTCTGAAAGGCAATACCCTCAGCCTGTTTACCGCCTGCTCGACAGGGCTGGTAGCGGTGCATCTGGCAACCAGTAGCCTGCTGCAAGGGGAGTGCGACATGGCGCTGGCCGGGGGTGTTTCAGTGTGGTTGCCGCAGACGGCGGGCTATTTACACGAGCAGGGTATGATCTTGTCTGCCGATGGACATCACCGGGCGTTTGACGCACAGGCTTCTGGCTCGGTATTCAGTGATGGTGCCGGCATTGTGCTATTAAAAAAACTGACCAGAGCCATTGCCGACGGTGATTCAATCCACGGCGTGATCAAAGGCACGGCAATCAATAATGATGGCAACCGTAAGCCGGGATATACGGCGCCGAGTGTGGAAGGTCAGGTAGAGGTGATCAAGGGGGCGTTAGCCAAAGCACGCATTACTCCTGCGCAGCTGAGTTATATCGAAACACATGGCAGCGCCACATCATTAGGGGATGTGGTGGAGATTGAGGCGCTGAAAAAGGTTTTTGCCGCAGATGAAAACGCTGGCGCTGACTGTATATTGGGCGCGGTGAAAAGCAATATCGGCCATACCAATAGCGCCGCCGGGATGGCCGGTTTAATTAAAACCGCGCTGGTGCTGAAACACCGCCAGATCCCACCAATGCTTAACTTCCATAAGCTGAATCCCAATATTAATTTATCAGGCAGCCGGTTACGGATTAATTCAGAGCTGCAACGCTTACCGGGGGTCGCCAGCTCATATTTTGCTGGCGTGAGCGCCTTCGGCATTGGCGGCACCAACGCCCATGTGGTTTTGCAGGGATATGATGAACCCGCGGTCAGAAGGGATCAACCCGGCCCCTGGCTACTGCCTTTGTCGGCAAAATCATCTGCGGCGCTGGCAGCCAGCAGTGCCAGTTTAGCTGAATATCTGCTACAAAACCCGACGGTAAACCTGGCCGATGTGGCTTATACGCTGCAGGTTGGTCGTCCGCATTTTGCGCATCGCAGCACGGTGGTGTGTCAGTCTGTAGTGGAAGCGATTCAGGCGTTTAACCCGGCCGGGGCAGGGAAGGTGCTGGTCGGCCATAACCGGCAGCGTCCACAGGATATGGTTTTTTTACTGCCGGGCCAGAGTGCGCAATATATCAATATGGGCCGGGGACTGTACGACCGCGAACCGGTATTCCGCCGGGTGATGGATGACTGCTTTGGCTATTACCAAACGGTAACCGGCGAGGATATCTCCGGCGTGCTTTATCCGCCACATCATGATATTGCGGAGTTGACCAATACGGCATTGAGCCAGCCATTGCTGTTTATCTTTGAGTATGCACTTGCCCGGCTGTTGATCAGCAGAGCCATCCGGCCTTCATTGCTGATTGGCTACAGTTTTGGCGAATACGCGGCGGCCTGTATTGCCGGCGTATTCAGTTACCAGGATGCACTGGATCTGATCGTTATCCGTGGGCAACTGATGCAAGCCATGCCGGCAGGAAAAATGATCAGCACCACGCTGGAAAAGGAGCAGCTTATCCCGCTGTTGACCGGTTCTCTGGCTATTGCTATTGAGAATCCATCAGGTGTGATCGTCAGCGGTCTTGAACCGGAGGTGCTAAAACTGGAAAGCGTACTTAAAACAAAACGCTGCTTTTGCTTTCCACTGGATATCCATCACCTGGCGCACTCGCCCCTGCTACAAAAGATATTGCCCGCGTTCAGGTCGGCGTTGGCCAAAGTCCGCTTTCATGCGCCGCAGATACCCTATATTTCCAATGTGACCGGTGAGCGGGTTACGGCGGAACAGGCGACAGATCCGGACTTCTGGTGCCGGCATCTTACGCAAACAGTGAAGTTCAGCCAGGGGTTGGATTGTATGCTCGAACAGGCGCATGGGGTGGCGCTTGAGCTTGGCCCGGGGCACGATTTGAGTGTATTCCTGCGTTCGAAAGGGCCGGCAGCCGCCCGGCTGGTTGCCATCAATCTGGTGGCGAATAAGTATGAACCCGCTGATAGTTATGGCTATTTTCTAACCAGTCTTGGCAAGCTGTGGTTGCATGGAGGCATTGATAGCTGGCAGGTATTAGATTCAGGGACGGGAAAACGTATTCCGCTGCCGGGGCAGGTATTTGAAAAACACTTTCTCCCGCCTGAACATGCTCTGTTACCCGAAATGGCGGCGAAGAGTGTCACTGCCGGGATCCATAAAACGCCAGAACTGTCGCAATGGTTTTATCGCCAGCGGTGGCAGCCGCTACCTCCTGACGCAGCGAATGCCGCTGAGCGGCGTGCGCTGGATTGTATTCTGCTGTTTATCGATGATAACGGTATCGGCAGCGAAGCGTGTAGCGTACTTTCCTCGTGGGGATATACGCCGATTACCATAGCTAAATCAACGGGTTTTTGCCGGTTAAGTGAGAACAGTTTTACTATTAATCCTGCGTGTCTGCAGGATTACCTCGATTTACTTTCTTCTCTGCAGGGACAGTTAAGTGAGTCGCTGGACCTGTATCATTTTTTTAGTCTGGACAAACCTGCAGGCGCTATCGATGAGGTTGATACCGAAGCCGCGATATCCGCTGGTTTTTACAGCCTGTTGCATATTGCCCGTGCGTTGGCAGACACCAGCGGCCTTCGGCAGATAACACTGAACGTTATTAGCAATGATTTGCATCAGATTGTCGACGGGCAGTGCGCAAATGAGGCGAAGGGGGCATTACTGGCAGCCTGCCTGGTGATCCCACAAGAGCACCCGCACATTCAGTGCCGCAGCATTGATGTCGTGATCCCTGGCCAACAGAGCGCGCGAGCACGGCTAATCCAGCAGCTATGCTGCTTGCTGTTAGCAAAAAATCAGCGCCCAGCGGCGGTGGCATTGCGTGGCAACGAGGTTTGGGGGCAAGGTTACGAACGGTTAACCGTCAATCCAGATCTGACGGCTGCAACAGCGATACGCAAACAAGGCGTCTACCTGATTACCGGCGGTTTTGGCGGTATTGGTCGCTTACTGGCCGTTCACCTGATAAACCGCTATCGGGCCAAAGTGATCCTGAGTACCCGGAGTATGGATGAAAACACGGCGAGCGGACGTGAGAAACAACAATGGCTGCAAACGCTGCAAGCATCCGGGGCGCATATTGAGGTTATTTGCGCAGACATAGCAGACTACCCGGCGATGGCAAAGGGGCTGGCTTTGGCCGAAGAGCGGCTCGGTACGGTTAATGGCGTTATACACTGTGCCGGTCTGGTTGGTCAGAGTTGGTTGAAGCCGATCGCGAGTTTGACGCCGGCGGACTGTGAGGCGTTTTTTGCCGCCAAAATAAAAGGGGTTCAGGTACTTGCAGCATTGCTGGAAGGCAAGGGATCGGATTTTTGTTTGTGCATGTCGTCGATTTCCAGCGTGTTGGGCGGATTGGGACACGCAGCCTATATTGCTGCCAATCTATACATGGATCGCTTTGTACAAAACCTCACCTCTGATTGCCGCTGGCTGAGCGTCAACTGGGATGGCTGGCAAACGGATCGAACTCAGGAGCAGCGAGCGAGTGTGACCATTACGCAGGATAAGTTCGCGATGTCGCCTGCGCAGGGGATTACCGCATTTGAGTGGGCACTGGCGCAAAACGAAACGGATTTGCTGGTACATTCCACGGCCGATCTTGATGCGAGGATCAGCCAGTGGGTCACCCTGAGCAGTCTGTGCGAACAAACCCGTTCTGGCTTCCCCCGCCCCGAGCTTGATACGCCATACGCTCCGGCGGAAGACGCCTTACAACAGATATTGTGCGACATCATGCAAGAGCGGTTAGGGGTGGATAACATTGGCATCAATGACAACTTATTCCAGTTGAATGTAGACTCGTTTATTATTGTGCAAATCACCAACATGATAAAAAAACGGCTGGATATCGATATTCCCGTGGTGACATTTTACCAATACCCTAATATCGCCGAACTCTCCGCCATTATCCGGCAGTTAGGATATTCCCCGGAAAATGGATAAGCCAGGGGAGTGTGACCGATAATGCTTACTGGCGGCTTGAACGCCGGTGCCGGGGCGCTGGCGCTCAACAGGTTCAGGGGACAAACACTGCGAACCTGCAACGTCGTCATTGCGTCCATTCAGGTAATGTGATGATCAAATTTTTTCCAGTTTTCCGGAGACGGCATTAAAAACTCCGGGGTAGCCTGGCCGGCATGTTGTCTGGCGGTAATAATGATGTCATAAGAGATGGAGATTCGTTCTTCATCTGTCTGATTGGCAACCACATCGTGAGGTTGTTTGGCCGGGAACAGCAGCAGACGTCCTTCAATAGGAAAATAATCCACGTGGGTATAATTAAATGCATTGTATTCCCGATAGCCTGACGTCATATTTGAATCAATACCGTCAGACAACGCGTTACTCTTTTTATCATTAAAAAAGCGAGTTTGCCCGGCGTCGCCCTGCTTCGGGATCGAGATATAATAAACTGCGCTTAAATTAGCATTATGATGAGCATGGCGTGAAACCCACTGACCTTTATGCGCGATAACCGGCCATGAGCGCTGTATATACAGATCAATTTTGTCCAAATCATGACCTAATGCTTTTAGATAAAGTAGCGCATGGCGTTCAATCTGCTGCGTTAACCAGGCAAAAACGGGGTCATTATGCAGCTGATCGACTTTATGCACATCCCCGGTCCAGCTGGATGTTTCTGCGGTGCGTTTTTCGCCGGAACCTGCCTGCAATTGCCGAATTCGTTCAATATGTGCTGCTTTATATCGCTCATGTTCCGGAAGATCTTCATAGTAAATAGCCAGCGGAAACCAGGCGTCAATAGCCATAGCAATCTCCTTTATCTGTGCGATGCGGGCGGGAGGTTGATTCTGCCTAATCAGTATTGGTGATAGCGTCAGTTCTGTCCACCTGAGTCTCAGTGCAAAACAAAACATGCATTTCTTAATTATTTTGCACTAATATTTATAGAAACCCTGCCCGGACTTTCTGCCATACAGGCCGGAGGCAACCATTTGTTGTAAAAGCGGTGCTGGCCGGAATTTGTCATTTGCTAAACTTTGATATAACTCTTCCAGTGTCAGCAACACTGTATCCAGCCCGATTAAATCAGCCGTCGCCAACGGGCCAGTCTCATGGTTATAGCAATGCTGAAAAATGGCGTCGACTTGTTCGGCGCTACCCGTTTTTTCTTGTACCACCCAGATAGCCTCATTAATAAATAAATGTGAAATACGGTTGGCGACAAAACCCGGCGTATCATTCACTATAATATGGTGTTTGTTGATCCGGGCCAGCAATGCTTCTGCGCGCTCAAGGGTTAGATTGCTGGTATAACGTCCCCGCACGGTTTCCACCATCGCTTTTTGCGGCACAGGGTTCATAAAATGCATACCCAGCACTTTATCTGCCCGCCGGGTTAACCCGGCCAGGCGGGTAATCGAAATTGCCGAAGTATTGGCAGCGAAAATACAATCCGGCTGGCAGATACTATCCATCTCAGGGTAGATCTCTGCCTTGGCGATCCATTTTTCTGTAATGTTTTCTATAACAAAATCAGCGTGTTTAATTTCTTTAAGTGAGGTTGTGACTGAAATATGGGCAAGCAGCGCACTGAGATCCAGCTCCTTGCTGGTTTTGCCCATAAGCATGCTCAGCCGCAGATTTTGCCGAATGGCTGCCAGGGCATCTTCCAGGATCGCTGGTGCAAGATCTACCAGAATGACATCAATCTGATGTTCTGCTAATACCTGACTGATGCCAGTACCCATCACACCCGCACCGATAACGGCTACTTTACCAATCATTTTAGATCCTTATGCTTGCGCCAGAATTTTTCGGGCATGAAGAAGGAAATCTGATGACGTTCAGAAAAGGCAGATTAGAGAATCGTGTCTTTTTAGGTTTAGTTCCGTTACCTGAACCGCAATTGTGCCACTTGCCCGGGATATTCGTCTTCATCAGTTAAGCAATTTACCATTTAATTGTATCGTGATTTTGATCACTGCTGATGTTTCTTAACAGGTTTGCGTGAATTATCAGAATAAGCTAAATACTATCAGGCTGAAAGTTGAGGATTAACTTTCTTGTTACTGCTGGCTTCAGCCAGTGCCGGGATTGTTAACGGCGCCATACAGTTTCCGGACATGCAGGGAATCTCGCTGTCACGGGTTGTTCATCACTGGTGGGACGGTGAGTGAAAAGACGTACTATCGCACAGACAGTACCGGCAGCCATATCTGGGGGATAATGTAGCTCAGTGGAAACAGCCGGCGATAAAACGATTGAGGCGCCAGCTGAGCACTTATTGCTGCCCGGTGAACAGCTGACCAATCTCATCAGACAGCGCGCGGTAAGATTTGTTTAGGGTGCGATAATAATCTCGCGGATGCGGTCTCCCGGCAAATAAAACTGAATAACCTCGTTGCCATTAAACTTTTTACTTTTGACCGTTATCGTAACCGCCTCTAATCTATAACAACCCTATAGCGAACTGCGCGGCGTTAATAAGTCATTCAGACCGGTAAATTGCAGGAACGGTTACCGGCCGGCTATCCCCTGGCGAGGGAAATTAAGCAAAGCCACCGTTAACGCGAATAATCTGGGAGTTCACCCAGCTACCGTCAGGGCCTGCCAGCGTAGCGACAACGGCGGCGATTTCGTCCGGGGTCCCGATACGCTCCAGCGGCGCCAGTTTTGCGATGCTATTAATTTGTTCTTCGCTCTTGCCGTTAAAGAACAGATCGGTACCTGTTGGCCCCGGCGCCACGGCATTTACCGTGATGTTACGTCCGCGCAGTTCATTCGCCAGAACATGCACCAGGCCTTCGACACCGGCTTTAGAGGCGATATACGGGCCATAGGCGGGGAAGGATTTCGCAATAACGCTGGTGGAAAGGGCGATAATACGACCGCCATCACAGATGGACTCCGCCGCATTCGCCAGAACCAGGAAGGCCCCACGTAGGTTGGTGTGGATCACTTTATCGAAATCGGCCAGACCCGCGGGGGTAATTTTCGCCATCGGCATAATACCGGCGCTGTGTACGACCACATCGAGTTGGCCGTTGATGGCTTTTGCTTCAGCAAACAGACGGCTTACATCGGCTGCGCTGGCCACATCGGCCTGAATAGCAACGGCGTTCCCGCCCTGTGCGCTAATCGCCTGCACGGTTTCTGCTGCGCTGGCGGCATTGCCTGCATAGTTAACGATAACGTTAAAACCATCTTTTGCCAGACGTTCAGCAATCGCGCGGCCAATACCCCGGGATGCACCGGTAACCAGAGCTGTTTTGTTTAATGTGTTCATTGTTTCTCCTGATATGTTGTTGGGGCACTCTCGGTGCTGCTGGATGCGATACCTATATTAGTGTTTCTATCAGAAGGATAAAGAGGGCAAATTTGATATAATAATTCCATTAAGATTAACAATGGTGGCATCGCGGTAGTGATATCGGGGCAGCATAATCTGCGTACAAAAGGGAAAACTCCGGTATCAATATCAACGGCGGCATAAGACCGCGACTCAACCGGAAAATATCATTTTGGCTGCAAGCAAGGAGCGCCGCATGGCCAGGCGGGCAGGGGATCCCGGTTTTAATCCCCCTGATAATGAGCGGTTAACATTCCGTACTGCTACCTGGCTGATGGCCAGGCGATTTATCGTGTTCAATTGGGATTAAATTTCCTGAATTATTCGTTTATTTAACCGGTTGTGGCGGTTTGTACTTAGCGTTGTCTGATTTATGAATGCTTCATGATTTGCGACGCCCGGTGCGTAGCGGGCCACGCGCTGCGGTGCGTAAGGTGGCTGCGACATCTGCAGGTATGCTGCAGAATGCACCAGGTGGCGACAAATTATTCTGAGTAAACTAAACGTCATCATAAATTTCAGTGAATTGCGTTTATGTCCTCAATAAAAATCGGTTTCTTTTCGAGGTTTTTTTGTGTTAAGAAAGTCAGGTGACCAAATTTTGATAAGCTTATATGCGTTCACTATTTGATCCGCAGATAACCGGGAAGACAGCGGTTACTGAATTTTTATTACTGATCTGACAACTAAAGGGTTGTTGGCTGAATATAAGGGAAAAGAATGCCAATGATATTCGGTGAGTTATCTGGTGCTCCATCATGGGTACCTGCTGTATTGCTCGTCACTCTCTCATTCGCACTGGGTTTTTTGGCCCGATTTATACTTCTCAGGTTCATCCGCTACTGGCAGAGTCGTGACAGAAAGCTATTCAAATCACTTGAAAAGCATCTTCGTGGGTCAATGTTTCTTTTCATTCCCTTACTGTTAATAAATGTAGGGGTTAATTATATAAATATTCAATCAGGCTTCCTTGATCTGATAACATCAATTGTTAATGTGTTTATTATATTATCATTTTGTTCCATTTTAATTCGATTGACTAATGTTGCGCAGGATATGCTTTTTATACGCTATGACATTAACCTTTCGAATAATCTTCGCGCCCGTAAAATTCGCACTCAGATAATATATGTAAAAAAAGTCGCTATCGTACTACTGGTATTGTTCTGTATTTCTCTGATTCTACTCAGTATTCCTGGGGTTCGGAAGTTCGGCACGACAATCCTCGCCGGTGCCGGGGTTGCCGGAATAATAATTGGCTTTGCCCTTCAGAAATCGCTTGTTAACCTGTTTGCCGGAATTCAGATAGCCTTTACGCAACCTATAAAAATTGATGACGCGGTGGTGGTTGAAAATGAATGGGGCTGGATTGAGGAGATAAACCTGACTTATGTTGTGGTGCGTATCTGGGACCTACGCCGACTGGTGCTGCCCATTACATACTTTACAGAAAATGCCTTCCAGAACTGGACGCGTAATAACGCACAAATATTAGGTTCGGTTTTTCTTTACCTTGATTATTCCATGCCATTAGATCCTCTCCGTAAGCATTTTGAAAAAGTACTCAGTGAAACAAAACTCTGGGATCAACAGACGCAGGTGCTGCAGGTTACCGATGCTAATGACAAAACCATGACTGTCAGATTATTGATGACTGCACAGAATTCCCCTACGGCCTGGGATTTACGCTGCCACGTACGGGAAAAAATGATTGAGTTTATTCAGCAAAATTATCCGCAGAGCCTGCCTCAGGTTAGGGCGACCCTGACTGATTCCGGTGTGTGATCGTCCGGGGGGGCAGTAGTTAATCGCTCTCATTTTTTCTGAAAATACACAGTGGAACGTACAGATACGATAAGCGTGCTGCATCAGTATCTGGACAGCGGTACTCCCGCTTTTCGCTCGCAGCTGTCAGGCGTTCTATGGGCAGCTTCGTGTCAGAGCGGACTTTTAAACCGACCGGAAAATTCATGACGGCGATATATGGACTGCCGATGGTATCCAATCCTGGTGGCAGGTCAGCCATTACTGTCACCATTGCGTAATGAAAAAGATGTCGACTGTGTATATCTCTCGTAAGGTAAATGGCGATTTTAAGGGCGCAGAGGGAGTAATCATGAGCAGATTTCATGGCAAACGTGTACTGATAACCGGTGGCACCAGCGGCATAGGACTGGCAGGTGCGCGGCGCATTGTACAAGAGGGAGGGCAGGTTGCCATCACGGGGCTCAGTGAGGAACGTCTGGCACAAGCCCGCAAGCTGTTGCCGCGCAGCGCATTGATCCTGAAAAGTGATTCAGCAAGTGAGGCGGATATTAATGCGCTCGCAACAGCGGTCAGCCACTGGGGGACCCTCGACGGGTTGTGGTTGAATGCCGGTTATGCAGAAGTTGGCGAGCCGGAATCCGTTACGGCCGACGCGTTTAACCGCATGATGAACGCCAATGTCCGCGGGCCGATGCTCCAGCTTGCCTCACTTTCCACAACTTTAAACCCCGGCGCATCAGTGCTGGTCACCGCATCGTCTTCGGTCTATGAAGGCGCGGCAATGACGAGTCTGTATGCTGCAACCAAAGGCGCCGTTGTCGCCATGGTAAAAAGCTGGGCCGCCTCACTTGCTACGCGCAACATTCGCGCCAACACGCTGGTACCAGGACCAATCGAGACTAATTTCAGACACTTTATGCCCGAGGCGTCGCGGCAACAGTTTGAAGATTTTGTGCTAAACCAGGTGCCGCTCAGGCGAGCCGGCACAGCTGATGAGGCTGCCGCCGTCGCACTTTTCCTGCTGTCAGATGATGCGTCTTACGTGACCGGAAGCCAGTATGCTGTAGACGGCGGGCTGGTGCATTATTGATGCATAATCCGAGTGGAAGCATCGTATTACTTTACCTGCCCGCAATCGATCGGCTTGCCTGCTTTGGGTTCAACATCGCAGCTTGCTTCTTCGCCTGTCAGGCCAGACAGGCTTACATTCGATCTTCCAGCCTATAGCTTTGCTGGTAGCATCGCCGGCAATCAACATCCGGTGTCGCCGGCATCAACTACAACCGACAGATGGCCAGGAGGGTGCCCCGGTGTTGGAACAATTCTTACTGCGCCACCTTGTCCGTACCAGCAATGCACAGCGAAATTAGTCAAAATAAGGTTTTAAAACTTCTTCGGTCCAGTTCATAAAAGCTCTCACGCGTTGCGAAAAATTGCGCCGGTGCGCAACGACAAAAGAGGCAGTTAGCGGCTCGGGTCGCAGATTGGGCAGGACTTCAACCAGCGTTCCGCGTTTGATATGAGGTATCAGTGCGGAATAACCTCCCTGAATTAATCCCAAACCGGCCAGTCCTGCCTCATGACAGGCCGGTACGCTATTGAAGCTCATCGTGCCGGGTAACATCAGCGACTTGTAGCCATCGTCTGTTGGATATTGCCACCCATCCGCTTTCGAACCAAAATTCTGCGTGTAATGAACCATCCTGTGCCCCTGGTTAACCAGATCATCGATCGTCTGCGGCACACCGAAGCGCTCCAGATAGCCTGGACTTGCCGCATTGATCATGCGTAGTTTCCCCAGCGGGCGGGCAATCAGAGTCTCATCAACAATGGGTCCCAGACGAACCACGCAATCAAATCCTTCAAGAACCAGATCGACACGGCGGTCAGTACTTGAAAGCTCGAGTTCGAGTTCCGGGTGTGCTTCCAGCAGCTGCGGCAGTGCGGGAACCACTACGCTCTGTGCCAGAACCGCCGGCATATCAACACGTAAACGTCCCCGCAGTGACATACCGCTATGAGAGAACATTGACTGCAGTTCCTCGGCTTCTGACAACAGATCGCGTGCTCGTGCATAAAAACTCCGGCCATCTTCCGTCAGTTGCACGGTCCGCGTGGTCCGGTGTAACAGGGTAGCGCCTACGTCATTTTCCAGCTCACGCACCACCATTGAGGCGCGTCCTTTCTTAATGCCCAGGCTTTCTGCTGCCCGGGTAAAGCTCTTCATTTCTGCCACGCGCGCGAAAATAATCAGCGACTCCAGGTTTTTCATTGTTCACTTTCCGGGTAACAGTGCGTTATTTTTTCGGTTATTTATACCCATGCTAATAGTTAATAGACTGTTTTCATACCGCGTATCCCGCATAATCTTATCTGAAGGCCATTATCATGACTCACCCCCTGTTAATGATTAACTCCGTCGTCGTTTATCACTCTGGTTGCGGGCATACGGCGCGGATGGCAGCCGCAGTGGCTGAAGGCGCGTGTGCCACGTTGCTGGCTATCGACGCCGAAGGAAATATTACTGCGGACGCATGGGAAAAACTCGACGCAGCAGATGTTATTCTGTTCGGTTCGCCAACTTATATGGGGGGACCCAGCTGGCAGTTCAAAAAATTTGCAGATGCTTCGTCAAAACCCTGGTTTGAGGGCAAATGGGTCAATAAGATTTTCGGCGGCTTTACCAACAGCGCCAGCATCAATGGCGACAAGCTGAATACCCTGGCCTGGTTCTTTCTACTGGCGGGTCAGCACGGCGG